>NZ_JBFAMX010000085.1:0-28489 GCF_040659615.1 Nonomuraea sp. NPDC049784 | reverse complement strand
GCCGACATGGACACCGGATTCGACGGCGCCACCAGCCCGCTGGCCGTGGCCAACACGGCCAGCGGCGGCTCGCAGCAGATCGTCGGCGTCAACGGGAACAACGCCCTCGAACTGCGCGACGCCTCCCAGGGCACGAACCTCTCCAGCTACTTCTACAAGCGCCTGGCCACCGGCGCGCTGAAGGACCGCATCAACGCGGTGTACGGCCAGCCGATCGGCAGCCCCGCCGTACAGTTCGTCCTGCGCTACGACCTCAGGCGTGCGGCGGCCAGCGACAAGCCGGTCGCCAAGGACATCTACGCGCAGATCCAGTTCGGAAACTGGGACAACAACCTGGTGCCGCGCTTCCCGGTCCCTTATCCCAGCATCACGACCACCTCGGCGTACAAGGACACCTCGGGCGCCCTTACCGGCGTCGACGAGACCGACCTCCCCGAGTACCGCTTCACCATCGTGCCCAACGGCGGGCAGCGGCTGGTCACCACGGTCGAGCTGGGGTTCTCGGTGCGGGTCGACACCGGCGGTACCGACGAGGCGATCGTCGTGGACGACCTCGCCGTCTACGAGCTGCCCGGCGGCATCTCCGACTCGACGCCGCCGACCGCGCCGACCGCGCTCAAGGCCGGGCCGGTGTCGGCCACGAGCGTCTCGTTCAGCTGGACGGCGGCCACCGACAACGTCGGCGTGACCGGATACGACGTCTACCGTGACGGCTACTCGGTCGCGTCCGTCGGCGGCGGCACCACCCAGGCGGTCGTCGCCGGCCTGATGCCCGCCACCGGCTACCAGTTCACGGTCAGGGCCAAGGACGCCAGCGGCAACCTCGGCGCGCCGAGCACGCCGCTCTCCCTCTCGACCGGCCCGTACGTGCCCGAGTCGCCCGCTCCGTTCCCGGGTACGCCGCAGACCCGGCTGACGTGGCTGTGGGAGAAGACCAAGGCCATGAAGGAGGAGAGCGGCCCTGTCAACGTCGCGGCCTACGCGGCGCAGCTCGCCGACCACGAGAACGTGGCTGCCAACCTCGCCAAACTCGACGCGCAGTACCAGGTCTACGACGCCGAGCAGTACAAGACCCTGTCGAAGATGTACGCCTACCTCATGGTCGGCGACCAGTTCAGCCCGGCCATGCTGGCGCACGCGCGCAGTTACTTCGCCCAGTACGGTTACCAGAAGCTCTCGCAGACGGAGAACCTGCGGATGAGCAACTACGTCATCGGCTACCTCGTCGGGCAGTACTTCCCCGACCTGGTCGACAAGAACGGCAACTCCGGCAAGCAACTGCAGTCCATCAACAAGGCCAACGTCCTCGAGATGGTGCAGGCGGGGGAGAAGCAGGGCTGGGCCGAGTACCAGAGCCCCGAATACACCTTCATGACCTACTTCGGCCTCAACGCCATCTACCAGTGGGCCGGCGACCGCGGCTTCGCCCAGAAGGTCAAGAAGGCCATGAACATCATGTGGTTCGAATGGGCCAACGACTGGATCGACGGCTACATGATCTCCTCGGCGAGCCGGGCCAAGGGCGACAGCAACCTGACCAACGACCCGACCTGGCGCCCGGCGGATCACTCGGTGCTCGCCTGGACGTACTTCGGCTCCCACCGGGGGCAGCTGGGCGTCGGCGAGTCGGACAACTTCTCGCCCGCGGCCTACCGGCCTTACCTCGAGTACTCCGGGCTGGCGGCCTGGCCTGGGACGAAGTACGCGCCGCCGAAGCTTGCCGTACGGATTGGTCAGAAGCGGGACAAGTCCTACACCTCGCACAAGACCACTCTGCAGAACTCCAGCGGACACCCCATGTCCATCTACCGCACGACCTACGTGCGGCCCACCTGGGGGCTCGGCACGGAGATCCAGTACCGGCGGGTCGACAACTGGATCGAGGACATGCCGGTCGTGCTCCGCTGGCACTCCGACGCCGCCAACCCGCTCTTCCACGTGTCGGTCGACCAGGGCAACGCCCCCATCGGCACCTACAGCCAGCCCGCCAACCAGCGGGTGATGCAGGACGGCCCCACGGCGGTGGCCGTCTACAGGTCCTCCGGCGACCAGACGTCGAACTTCATCAACGCGATGTTCCCCACCAGCGGGTCCATCCTCGAACGGCGTGACGTCGACGGCTGGACGATCGCCAGGACCGGGCCGATGTACTTCGCCTACAAGCTGGCGAAACCGGCGACCTGGTACCACCAGACGCCCAACGACCCCGCCAACAAGGTGAAGACGACGGCACAGACCCACCCGACCGCCAGCCTCAGCTACAGCTACGACATCCTGCGCAGCCAGGCCGACAGGAACGGCTGGGTGCTGGAGACGGCCGATGCCTCCCGATACGCCGACCTCGACGCGTTCGCGCGCGCCATCACCGGCACCACGAGACTGGACGTGAGCCATCTCGAGGATGCGAACCCGCGGCTGGTGTACCGCAGCCTCACCGGTGACACCCTCGACATCACGTTCGACGACGCGGCCCAAGCCCCCGCGGGTGCGCTTCTCGTGAACGGCACCCCGATCGACTACGACTCGTTCAAGCTGTTCGACACCCCGTGGCTGCAGCAGGACAAGCGGGGTTCCACCTTCACCGCGTCACTGGACGGCGAAACCGTCCGCTACGACTTCGACTAGCCGGCCGTCCGCCTCCTCGGCCAGGCGCTGGACCGGGATGCCGTCAACAGGCTGCGCAGGACCATCGCGCCGACGAACCCGTCGTGCTTCGGCACCTGCCGTACCCGTCCGTGCTCGCCTCGCGGACGGCCGGCAGGTCGCCGACCGGCAGCACGCCGTCGTGGGCCCGCCCGATCAGCAGCCGGCCGAGGACCTGGGTATCAGCCGGTCATGCCTGCAGAATTGGCTGAATCAGGCCGATGAAGGCGTCGCTGGTGAGGGGCGGCGCTGCGGTACGGCCTTCCTCGCCGCCCCGGCAGCAGGGACTAGCAGGTGGAGTTGGTCTGGGCGAGCAGGCCGAGCCGCCAGGGCAGGAGGTTGTAGGGGTCGGTGGCGGCGGGGTCCTTGCCCTGGTAGAGGTACTGGATGTGGCACGGGTTGATGGTCAGCGTCTGGTCGATGCCGTTGCGGATCATCTCGCCGTGGCTGATGTCCCGGGTCCACGCCGTGCTGTCGAAGGTGCCGTTGGCGAACCGGATTCCCAGCGTCGCCGTGCCGGCGGCGGAGGCGTTGACGGTGAACTGGCCGTAGGCGCCGACCGCGCCGTTGCCGTTGCAGAACCCCCAGCGAGGCGAAGAGACTTCCGATGATCGCATTGTCGGAGCACGTCCCGGTCCGACCCGTCGATTGACGGACACCCGCCTGCTCACACCGCTGACCGAAGGCGACCGAGGTGGGCTGCTCAGGAAGGCGCGCGTCAGAAGTGGACGGCGCGAACCTCCGTCACGGTGAAGTCATCGATGGCGCGCAGGCTTTGCAGAAGGAACCCGACCAGGCCCGCCACCGCCTCCACCCCCTGGGCGGCTCTGGCTTGACCGGTCAGGAGGAAGACCAGGGGAGTCGACGGCTGGCCGAGCGCGAAGTTGCGGCCGTGCCGATGTATGTCGTGCAGGACTTTGATCGGGATCGGCCGGGGCGAGATGAACCACACCGCGACCTCCCACAGCGGCAAGACCGGATCGGCCTCGGCCGCGGAGCGGTAGCACGTCACGCAGCCCTGGCTGACATGCTGTTCATGGGGACAGGTCCACCGGGTGATCTCGGCTTGGGGTTGGTTGCGAGTGCCGAGGGTTGCTGCCTCGATGACACGACGGCGCACCGGACGGGCTTTGCTCTCGATCACGTGGAGTGCTCGCTGATGATGAATCCTTCGGTCGTCACAGACACTCTATGTGGCTGGTCAGCCGGTCAGGGTGGCTCGCCGGGTGTAGGTGACAAGGTGGTCGAGCTCGGTGTAGCCCGCCGCCTCGAAGAGAGCCCGGTCCGGCTCTGGGTCGCCGGCGGCGTAGAGGACGGTCTCCGAGGCTTCGTGCTCGCGCAGGATGGTGTCGGCCTCTCGCAGCAGCGCGCGCTCCAGCATCGCGTCCGTGTGCCGGGTGTCGGCGCCGAACCACCACAGGACGCCATGGCCGTTTGCCGGCTCTTCGATGACGAGTTCGGCGGAGCAGTCGTTGCCGTGGGCCTTGAGCCACCATCCCGGTGGGGCCGTGCTGGTGACCACCTCGACCGACGGGTACGTGGTGGCGTCGATCTCGCGTGGTGCCGTACGGCGCAGGTATCGCCAGGAGTCGCGTCCGGAGAACCCGGCGCGCTCGAGCGCCTTGCTCGTGACGGGTCGGCGGCCCGTCGGCAGGGCTCCCAGCCCCAGGCCCGGCGCGGTGGTGAAGGCATCGATGACGTCCCTGTCGCCGAGGGCGCGCAGCGCGTGGGAAACGAGTGTTTCGACGACGTCCAGGACCTCTCGTGCGTGCAGCCAAAGGATCTGGCCGGCGTTGTGGTGTCGATGTACGGCGTACGACACCGCGCCGGCGACGTGGCCGTCCGGGTCTACCAGAACATCGGTTCTGGGCTGTTGGAGCTCTGCCCATGGGGCGGGATTGTGCGGAGAGGTTCCAGCCATGGCCTGGTCGAGCGTGCCGGGTGAGCATGCCGCTTGGCCGGGCAGGCGGTCGGCGTCGGCCAGCGCGAGCACGGCCTCTCGGTCGCAACCGCGGTAGCGGCGCATTCTCATGCCCTCGCCCGGTCCACGCGCGGGTGAGTGGCATTGGACGAGGATCTCGCTCGCCGTCAGCGTGTTGCCCGTGCGGGCGGCGGTTGTCATCGCGGCTGTGGCGACGGGCACGGAGGTGTCCGGCGGGATGACCAGAAGCATGAATCCGTCATGGCTGCCGCGGATCACGCGGATCGTGTTCGGCGCCGCGGAGAAGCCGCTGACCCGCAGGAAACGGCCGTCGATGAGGAGGTGCGCCGGGACGTCGTCCCATGCGGTCACATCCAGGCGGACCCGCAGGATGGGGCCGAGCCGATCCTGCAGGTTGCTGACGAGGGCGGGCAATTCGCGGTTGAGGTCGGTGGAGTAGGGCCACCAGGCGCCGTCGAGCGTTCCGTCCCTGGTCAGTGTCGGCTCCAGGAACACCCGGGCCGGTTGGAGAACCAGGGTCGCGATGAACTGTTGATGGTTCGGCATCTGGCGTGCCGCCTGTCTCCGGCCCGAGAGCCGGCTACGCCCGAGACGATGCCGACGCGAGTGCCGACATGCGGAAAGTCTCAGGTCAATCCACCATACGCCTTGCCCTGCGCTTCACCGCATGCGCCAACCCGCGTCGGCGCGGTGAATGATCGCGTTGCCACGCTCGACGGCCCTGCTCGGTATAGACGGGCCGAACGGGCGCCGCGGATCGAGGGCTCGTCGTCACAGCTTCATGAGCTTGGGGTACGGTGCGGCAATGCGGTACGTCTCCGCGCCGAAATCGACGATGACGGCGATGTTCTGCTCGACGGCGATGACCCGGCCGAGGCCGTACTTGTCGTGGCTCACCTGGTCTCCTGCCACGAATTGCTCGACAGGGGGAGGAGGGACGTCGGGAACGTTGAAGGGGCTGGTAGGCAGGCGTCGCCGGGCCGCGGCTTGAGTAGGCCTCATCGACACCAGTATGCGGCCAGCCGGGCAAATATATCGACCTTTAGCATGAAATATCGGTCGATTCGTTCTACTGTGACCTGGGCGGATGCGTTGAGCGACCGCTCGAACCTCATTTCGGTGCCGAGGCCGCCATCGCCGTGACGCGGACGCCGGTCACGACGAGGCTCAGGCAGATCAGGGCGGCGGCGGCCACCGCCGTCAGCATGACCGGGTAGGAGAGCCACGTCGACAAGGTGGCCAGCACGGTGGGGAGCAGGAAGCCCACATAGGCGAACGTGTAATAGACGCCTGTCAGGCCGGCCAGGTCGTCCGCGCCGGCCATGCGCTGTATTTCCAGCAGCCCGGAAACCACCGCGATACCGTAGCCGGCCCCCAGAATGGCCGCGGCAGCGGCTGCGAGCCACGGCGACAGCAGCACCGCGTTCGCCGCGCACAGCGCCGCGCCGAGGAGCATCACCGTCATCGCCGCGACGGGAGCCCGTCCGGCGCGGGTTCCCGTTCCACTGTGCAGTTTCTTGGCGACGGGTTGCACGGCCGCGCCCATGCCCAGGGTCAGCACGGTCAGCCCGGTCGCGTACGCGAGTCCCCAGACCCCCACGTGGGAGCCGACGAGCTGGGGCATGACCGCGTACGCCAATCCGGCCGAGCCGAACACCCATGGCGCCATCGGCAGGACCACCAGCCGGAACCGCTTGCGGGCGGGGGCGGGGACGCGCAGGTCGTTCACCAGTGTCGTGAGGAGTTCCCGGAGCCCTGCCGTGTGCGGGAGCGGCGGCCGCGTCTCCGGCACCCGCAGGAGCAGCACAGGTATCGCCACGGTGAGGAGAAGGTGGACGGCGTACGGGGTCACCATGGGCCACGGTCCCCACTGGGCCACCACGCCCGCGACACCTGCGCCGAGTCCGAATCCCGCTGTCTGGCACAGTGAGGCGCGGCGTGCCGGGAGTCCGCTGTCGTCCTCTGTCGAAAGCTCCTTCACCCAGCTGCTGCCCACCGACATGGCGATGCCGACCGCGATGCCGGTGATCAGCCGGCCCGCGTAGATGGGCCACGCGCTCTGGCCGCCGAAGCAGAGCACCAGGCTCGCGACGGCCGAGGCGACGGTGCCGGCCACGAGTACCGGGCGTCGCCCGCGCCGGTCCGAGATGGGCCCGGCCAGGAGGAGTCCCGGCACGAGCCCGACGACGTACGCACCGAGGAAGGCGTCGACGCTGAGCGCGGAGTAGCCGCCCAGTTGGCGATACATCAGCAGGAGCGGCGTGAACTGGTTACCGCCCCACCCACAGACGAACATCGCCGCGGCGACGGTGCGCCAGGAGTCTGGCCGAGGCGCGCTGGCAGGCGGTGGGGCAGCCTGCTGGGTTTCGAGCATGGAGAGGGGCAGACCTTCGCATATCGGGTGCTGGGCACGGTCGATGCCGTGGGTGACCGCCGAGGCTTCAGTCGTCGTCGCGGACGGCCGTGTACGGCGAACCGTGCGTCGCTGTGAGATGACCGAGCAGAGCCGAGGCGAAGGCGGAGCTGTCGCCGCCGCGGAGAAGATCCAGCAGGGTCTCATGCTCGTCGGCCAGCAGAGACAGCCGCTCCGGCCGCGGGCGCAGCGCGGAGATGCTCATCCGCCGCTGCCGGTCACCCAGAGTGGCGTAAAACCGGCTGGCCAGCCGGTTTCCGGACGCTTCGACGATGCACCGGTGAAACGACTCGTCCGCGTCGGCGAATCCGTCGATGTCCGCCACCCCGGCGAGGGCGCGCTGACGCCCCAGCAGGTCCCGCATCTTCTCGTGGTGTTCGTCCGGTAGGCCGGTGCGTGCGATGCGTTCCGCCGCGGACCGCTCGAGCGCCAGCCGCAGCTCCAGCACGTCCGCCGCCTCTCCCGGCGGCACCGGCACCACCACCGCGCCGCGCTTGGGGTGAAGCACCAGCAGCTCCTCCGACTCCAGGCGCAGGAACGCCTCCCGGACGGGGGTCCTGCTCACGCGTACACGTTCAGCGATCTCGCCCTCACTGAGGAGGCTTCCGCCCGGCAACTCACCGGACAGGATCAGTTCCTTGGTCACCGTGTACGCGGTGTGGGCAGCGGACGGGCGCTTCGCAGGATCGACCATACGAGGAGGTTACCAGCATAGATGCAAGGTTGTATCTATGGCGTGCGACTGCCTGTGAGGCGGTGGGGTCATGATGATTGACCTGCCGTTATGCGGGCTCAAGCGCGTTGTGGGTCGATGCCTCCCCGGCCGGGCGCGCAGAGATCACTCACGCCACCAGCGGCTGCTCGGGCAGTTCGGTCAGTTGTACGGTGCATAGGCCGCCGCGTTCGGTCTTCACGCCGGTCACCTCGAACTGCGTGCCGGGGGCGAGGATGCCCCACCACGTCACCGTGCGGCCGAGCGGGCACTGCGCTCGCAAGTCCAGCGAGACCCCGCGCCACAGCGGCTCCTTGCGGGCCGGCAGCCACGACACGGCCGAGAACAACAGGCGGAGGTACGGGAGGTACGGGACGATCCGTGATGCGATCTCTGGGAGTGATTCGCGGACAAGATCCGTGAATGTCGGTGAGGCCCGCTATCTTCGTGAGCCGAGAAGATCACCTTCCCAGCCCCGGAGTGGCCCATGACCGTCAAGCACGCGCTCAAAGTGGTAGTGGTCGAGGTCAACGCCAAAGTGGTGGAGTCCTGGCTGGCGGCGTTCGCCGACACGCCCGAGGTGGAGATCCACAAGGGGTCGATCCTCAGCCGGCACGTCGACGCCTGGGTCAGTCCCACCAACGCCCGCGGCCGGATGGACGGCGGGGTCGACGCGGTCATCAAGCGGCACCTCGGCGCGGGCATCCAACTGAGGGTCCAGCGGGCGATCCGCGACCAGTTCGACGGGTCGCTCCCGGTGGGCAGCGCCGTGTGCGTTACGTCCGGCGCCACCAACCCGAAGTTCCTGATCTCGACGCCGACGATGGTGCAGTCGGCACAGAACGTGAGCGAGAAGCTGAACGTCGCCCTCGCCTGCGCCGCCGCGTTCCAGGCCATCCACATGCAGAACGAGAAAAAGCCGGGCAGCATCGAGTCGGTGGCGCTGGTCGGCATGGGCGCGGCGACGGGGCAGGTGCCGCCACGCGTATGCGCCAACCTGATGTGGACCGGCTACACGCTCTTCCACGACTACTACTTCCGTGACTACGGCGACCTGCGGCAGACGATCCTCCAGCAGCTCGACGACCTCGACAGCCGGCCCCAGACCGAGCGGGTCCGGATCCAGCCGCCCGCCGACCGCACCCGCGGCTGAGCCGAGATGGCGCAGTTGCTCCGCGGGATCGACGACGAGCTCTACGTCGAGTACGGGCAGTTCGCCCTGGACGGCACGGACCTGGCATGGGAGAGCCCCGAGGGCTACCACTTCATGGCGGGTGTCCGCCTGGAGTCCTGGGACGGCGAGCCCGCGCTCCCTGACACGTCATGGACGCCGGTGAAGACGGAGACGTTCGTCGCCACGGAAGGCGTCGTGCACATCGCCACGATGATGGACGGGCGCGGCCACGACTTCCTGATCGGCCCGCCCTTCTTCGAGTACGGCGTGGCGATGTACTTCCAGATGTGCGAGCGCGACGAATCCGACGAGGACGGGTGCGACGAGAAGTGGCTGCTGCGCGTCTGGCCGATCCGCGACGTGTTCGACCCGCTCGTCCACGCGGTGCCGTTCCAGTACATCGTGCCCGGGGTCAAGGGGCACCCGATCGAGGTCCCGCCCGAGCAGATCGCGCTGAAGCCCGCTGCTCATGAGGTGCCGGTGCCCGTGTCGGCCATCGGGGACTGGGTGTCGCTGACGCTCGACGGCGACCGGCCGACGTTCGAGGGCCGGATGTTCAGGCTGCGGGAGCAGTTGAGCAGGAAGGGCATCACCGTCTACGACTGGTTGCGGGCCAGGGGGATCGACATCGAGGACGGCGCGGAACTCACCCCCGAGTCGTGTTCCCCGCCGGGGTCGCGTCCGGGCGTGTTCCGCGATCCGCTGGTCGACCGCTACTACGCCGGGATGCGACGGGAGCGGGAGCGCATACCGCAGCACTTCCTCGCCATGGAGCTCCACGAGCAGGAGGAATGGCTGCGCGAACGCGCGGACGGCGAGCGCATCGCCGAGGAGCTGAGCCGCGGCGAGTCGTTGCCCTTCTCGATGCCGGTCGAGGGCCGCGGCGTCGAGTACCTGTCGGCGGGGACCACGCGCCGCATGTGGCGGTGGGAGGACGACTTCCTCGGCGGCGAGTCGCGGGACGGCGGCCTGACGGTCGACCGGCGGATCCACGCGAAGGACCTCCTGACCAGGCAGGTCTTTGTCTCCGGCATCGTGACGATCCTCCGCCGCGAGGAGGACCGCAGTGTCTACGGCGGGGTGATGCGGTATGTGGTGCGGGACGCGGAGCCCCACGAGGCAGCCCGCGTCCTCTGTGCCGAAGCCACGTGGGAGGAGGATCCGGCACGGCGCCGCGCCCTCGACGAGCTGGCTCGGGAGAAGGTCGCGGAGATGTGGGCGGCGCGCGGGCGGTGAACTCACCGGCTCTTCAGCGGCACGCCGCCGGTGTGGCAGCCCGGATTCAGCGTGCGGTGCGGCCGGTGACGTACACGGTCGCGCCGGCCACGCCGACTACGCTCGCGAGCTCGCTCTCAAAGCGCTTGCGCAGCGCGTCCTTCTCCGGCTCCGGCAGCCAGCACGCCTCCACCCCGGCCAGCGCCATCGCACGCAACCGCTCATTCCGTACGGCGAGCTGATCGGAGAGGATCCGATACTCGTTCGCCAGCGACGTCGGGAACATCCCAGGGTCGTCGGAAGCGGGAATGACGTTGAGCCCGGCCTCGAGCATCGCCGCGATCGACGCCCGCCGCCACGGCCGCCACGAGCGACGCGAGGTGGTCGAGATGACAGTGAACGGGATCTGCTCGTCCCTGACCCTGGCGACGACCTCGTCGTCCTCGAGTACGAAGTAGCCGTGGTCGATCCGGTCGCATCCGAGCATGTCGAGGCAGGTGATCGTGTTGGCGGCGACGGGCGCGTGCTCGGAGGAGTGAGCAGTACGGCGGAGCCCGGCCTCACCGGCGAGCCGGAAGGCGGCCTCGAACCGCTCGGGCGGCCCGGCGGTCTCCAGGTTGTCCAGCCCGATCCCTGCCACGTAGTCGTGCGGGTTGTCCACAACCGTGCGGACCCAGGAGAGCGCCTCCTCGCCCGACTTGCTCCGGTCGATGGCCGCGATGAGCCTGCCCGACATGCCGAAGTCGCGTTCTGCCATCCTGATGCCCTCGGCGTACGCCTCGATCACCGTGGCGTAGCCGAGCTTCTCCTGATGTTCGGTCAGCGCGTCGAAGGAGACTTCGAGATGCCTGGTCGCGCTGGTCCGGTGGGCGTCCTCGAACGCCTCATAGGTGATCCTGGTGAGATCGTCAGCGTCGCGCAGGACCTGGAGAACCCACGAGGACACCTGGAACAGCGAGTAGGAGACCTCGGGCTCGTCCGCGCTCCTGCCCTGCGGAACCGGGATCCGGGTGTTCAGGTACAGTGCCGGGTCCGGCGGAAGCGAGTTCACATCCGCGTAGATCCGCTCGGGCGTGTCGGGCAGGTCGAGCCCCTCCCGCCTGGCCAGCTCGGCGAAGGTCGAGGCGCGCACGGTGCCGATGAGGTGGCAGTGCAGATCGACCTTGGGCATCAGGTCAAGGTTCACTTGCCGGCCACCTCGCGGGTGAAGCGGTCGACCCAGGTGGTGCGGGTGTCGACGAGCTGGGCGGGGTCGAGGGTCTTGAACCCGGCGGCCACGGGGTCCTTCGCCGCCTCGCCCGTCACCTTGGCGATGTCGGCCGGGATCTCGGCCTTCGGGTTCGTGGGCAGGTCACCGACGGCCTTCGCCATCGCGCTCTGCGCCTCGGCCGACAGCATGTAGTCGATGAACTTCGCCGCTCCCTGCTGGTTGCGCGCGCCCTTGGGGATCATCGCCCGGTTGGTGGCCATGTAGCGGCCCTTGGCGGGAGCCGTCCAGGCGATCGGCTCGCCCGAGGTGACAAGCTTGGTGGCGAAGCCGCTCAGCGCGTCGGCAGCGACGATCTCGCCCTGGGTCAGCAGGTTCGTGACCTCGGTCGAGGAGGTGTAGAACTGCAGGACGTTCGGCGCCCAGCCGGCCAGGGTCTTCAACGAGGTGTCGATGTCGTAGGCGCCCTTGCCGTACGACTCACCCACCCCCGAGATCATGAGTTGTCCGGCGGTCACCGAAATATCGGGAAGTGCGACCTTTCCCTTGTTCTCGGCGTTCGCGAACAGCGCCCAGTCGGCGGCCTGCTTCTGGCTGAGCTTGCCGGTGTTGTAGATGATCCCGTTGAGCTGGTGCGTGTAGGCCGGTCCCTCGTAGGCGCCCTCGGTCGCGAACGGTGCGAGCTCCTTGATGTTGGGCACGTCGACCTTCTGGAAGAGGCCGTCCTTCTGCCCGAGTGCGGCGAAGTAGTCGGAGATCAGCACCACGTCCGCCTCCGGCTCACCCTTGGCGAGCTTCAGCTTCGACAACCGGTCGGCGTTGGACCCGGTGTCCAGCTCGACCTTGATTCCCGTCTGCTTGGTGAACGGAGCGACGACCGCCTGCTCGAACTCCTTCACACCGAAGGGGAAGGTGCTGACGACGATGGTGTTCTGATCGGCCTGCTTCTCACCGGAGCCGGAGCCGGAACATCCGGCTGCGGCGAGCACTGTCAGAGCAGCGGCCAGTACGGCACGGCGCGTGGGCATGGGGTCGTTCCTTCTTTCAGAGGGCTTTCAGCGGGGGAGTGAGACCAGATGGTCGTCTGGCGCGATCACCGCGACGCTCGATCCGGGTGTCAGGGTCGCGCCGCTGCGTACGTCGGCGAGCAGCCTGACGGTCGCGCCCGACGGGTCGACCACGTCGAGCGAGACCAGCAGGTCGACGCCGCGGAAGGCCACGTCGGCCACCGTCGCGTCAAGGCCGTGACCTTTCTCGACGATGCGCAGGTGCTCGGGCCGGATGGTCAGAGGGGTGCCGTCGGCCGCGGTGAGGAAGTTCTCGTAGCCGAGGAACTCGGCGACGAAGCGGTCGGCCGGACGGGGGAAGACCTGCTGAGGAGGGCCCTGCTGCACGATCCTGCCCTGGTTCATGATGACCATCTCGTCGGACATCTCCAGCGCCTCGTCCTGGTCATGGGTGACGAGGATGACGGTCAGCTTGGTCTCCGCCTGGATACGCCTGATCTCGGCCCGCATCTGGACGCGCAGGCGGGCGTCGAGGTTGGACAGCGGCTCGTCCAGCAGCAGGAGCTTGGGCCTGATCGCGATCGCCCTGGCCAGTGCCACCCGCTGCTGCTGCCCGCCGGAGAGCTTTTTCGGCTTGCGGTCGGCCAGGTGCGCGAGCCCGACGAGCTCGAGCGTCTCCATGACCCGCGACCGTCTTTCCGCGGATGGCACCTTGCGCAGCTTGAGCCCGTAACCGACGTTGTCGGCCACCGTCATGTGCGGGAACAGCGCGTACGACTGGAAGACCATCCCCAGATTCCGCTTCTCCGGCGGCGTGCGCGTGCTGTCGACCCCCTCGATGCGGATCGTCCCCGACGTCGGTGCCGAGTAGCCCGCGATCATCCTGAGCGTGGTGGTCTTGCCGCAGCCGCTCGGGCCCAGCAGCGTCGTCAGCTTCCCTGATGGCACGGTGAGGTCGATCTCATCGACGGCGGTGAAGGAGCCGAACCTCTGGGTGACTCCGATCAACTCGGCGGCGGCGGTCATTGATTGATCCCTCCGAAGATCTTGGCGAATCCGACCGTGCGCTCGGCGATCACCGCGATGACCACGGTGGCGGCCAGGATGAGGGTGGAAGCGGCGGCGACCATCGGGTCATAGGACTGCTGCACGTAGTCGAGCATCGTCACCGGCAGCGTCCGGAAGTCGCGTCCCTGCAGCAGGAGCGACAGCGGCACGTTGTTGAACGACGTGACCACGCTGAGCAGCCCGGCGGAGAAGATTCCCGGACGCAGGACGGGCAACGTCACGTTGAAGAACGCGCGCAGCGGCGAGGCACCGAGGCCCCGGGCGGCCTCCTCCAGCACGGGGTCGGCCAGCGCGAGCGAGGCGCCAGTGACGCGCACCGCATAAGGCAGCATCAGCGCCGTGTGCCCGACCAGCAGGGTGCTGAAGTTGTCCAGGTCCATGCCGATCATCAGCTGCTGGAACAGCGCGAGGCCGACGACCAGCTCAGGGACGATGAGCGGCGACAGGAACAACCCCTCGACCAGGCTCTTACCCGGGAGCTTTCCACGGTGGACGGCGAGCGTGACAGGCACGCCGATCAGCAGCGCGAGCGCGGTGGCGAGTACGGCGAGCTCCAGGCTGGAGATCGCGGCCTCGATGAACGGCTCGTAGCCGAGCGCCTCGTCGAACCAGCGCAGCGAGATCCCGTCGGGCGGGAACCTCAGGGTGCTTCCCGCCGTGAAGGCGGTGGCGACCACGAAGATGATCGGCACGATCATGATGACGTAGCCGATGACCGCGAGCGCCGCTGTGATCGGCCGCTTCATGAGGTGGCCCCCTTCCGCCCGATCAGCGAGGACAGCCCGGAGACCAGGAAGACCAGGACCGTCATGATGAGCGCCGTCGCGGAGGCGGAGGCCCAGTCGACCGTGGTGCTCGCGTAGCTGAAGAGCTGTGTGGAGAGCATCCGCTGGCTGGACCCGCCGAGCAGATAGGGCGTGGTGTAGGCGGTGACGGACCCCGCGAAGACCAGGGTGGCGGCCACCACGATGCCCGGCATGGTCAGCGGGATGACGACGCTCCACATCGTACGGATCCTGCTCCCGCCGAGCCCGCGCGAGGCGTCGTCCAGGCCAGGATCGACCTGGGCGACGGCCGAGTAGCAGGAGATGATCGCCAGCGGCAGGAACAGCTGGGTGAGGCCGAGGACGATCGCCAGCTTGGTGTAGAGCAGCTGCGGCGCCACGTCGACGATGCCGAGCTGGACCAGTAGCCGGCCGAGTGCCCCCTTGGAGCCGAGAATCACCAGCCAGCCGAACGTCCGCACCACGTTGCTCAGCATCAATGGGAAGATCGCTACTGCCAGGAAGACCCCGCTCCAGCGTGACGGCGAGCGGGCGAGCCAGTAGGCGATGGGAAAGCCGAGGACGACGCAGATGATCGTGACAGCCAGGGCCAGCCCGACCGTGCGCCCGATCACCTCAAGGTCGTAGGGGTCCGTGAGCATTTCGCCCAAGCGCGCGAAGATCTCGCTGGTCGGCACGTCCGGCGGCGCGAAGAGCATCGCGGCGGAGGGGATGAGGAAACCTGCGACGAGAAGGACGAGACCAGGCACCAGTAGAAAGGCCGATTTGGGGGAGATGTCGGCGTCCTTTCTCAGTGGCGTACGCTTGCTTGGAACCGGTTGCGGAACCGGTTCCAAGAGCCTGACCATAGATTATGAGCGGCCTCGCGCACAAACCCCCGCGTGAATTCCGGGTAACGACTCAAGGAGGATCAGTGCCGACACTCGCGGACGTCGCCGCGCTGGCAGGGGTTTCCAAGGCGACGGCCTCCCGCGCCCTGGGCCGGCCGGACCTGGCGGCCCCGGAAACGGTGGCCCGCGTCCGCGCAGCCGCTGAGCGGCTCGGATTCGTCCCCAACCGGGCAGCCACTCAGCTGGCTCGCGGGAGGACCGGGGTGGTCGCTGTCGTGGTGCCCACGCTCGACAACACCTTCTTCACCCCGATCATCGGCGGTGCCCAGGCGCGCGCGGCCGACTCGGGCATGCAGCTGACCATAGCGGTGCACTCTCTGGAGCACGCAGCCCAGCTCGCCGCGGTCGAGCAACTCGCGCACCAGGTCGACGGCTTCCTGCTTACCGCGCCCCGAGGTTCAGACGAGATCGTCCGCGCCGCCGCGTCGTTCAAGCCGACCGTGCTGATCGACCGCGAGATCGAGGGCATGACCTCGGCAGTCGCCGACACGGCCACCGCCTTCGGCGCGCTCGTCGGCTGGTTCGTCGAGAAGGGCCACGAGCGCATCGTCTACATCGGCGGCCCGGCGGGCTCCTGGCAGGATCGCCAGCGCCAGGCAGCCATCCGCGCCGCGGCCGAGTCGAGCGGCGCGACGCTGACCATGCTCGGCCCTTACCCCTCGACGTTCGCCGCCGGAGTGGAGACGGCAGAGGCCGTGGTGGCCGCCCGCGCCACCGCCGTAGTCCCCTACGCGACCTCGATCGGCCTCGGCCTCATGTTCGCCCTGCTCAGCCGCGGAATCCGCGATGTCGTGGTCAGCTCGGAGCGCATGATCGTCGAGAGCCTCGGCCTGGGCGACGTCCCCTCGATCGACGTGGACGGCGAAAAGCTCGGCGAGGTGGCCATGGACCAGCTCATGACCCTCCTCGGCGAGCGCAGGGAGCTACCACCCACCAGACGCCGCCTCACCGTCCCGATCAGCTAGGCCGTGGCCTGGACTACCACCCCTGAGGCGGGTACCGCGCAGTTGGCCCGGAACTCCTTCCGCTACGGCAGTCGCCACTTGGCTGTGTGTGCAGGAGATGAAGATTTGCCGTGTATTGATCGTGTCTCACCACCTGTCGTGATCGCGGCAGCCGTCGCCCTGCCTGGCCCTTCAGAGAAGCTGGGGCCACCTGGAGTCACGGTCTGTTCAGGGCAGTAGTGCCAGTTTGCCCACGGTGGCCCGCGCTTCCAGTTCCGCGAGTGCTTTCGGTCCCTCGGCCAGCTCATGCACGGTGGGTTGGCCGGGGCCGAGCACCCCGGCCGCGAGGAGCCCGAACAACTCGCCCATGACCTCGCCGAAGATTTGCGGTGCGGCCTGGATCAGGGTGCCGATGTTCAGGCCGATGACGTGGATCTGGTGCTTGTAGACCAGTTCCCAGTTGGTGATCGCGGTTTCGCCGCCGGCCACGCCGTAGACGACGACCCGGCCGGTGACCCGCTTGGTCGCGGCCAGGCTGGCATCCAGGGTGGCGCCGCCGACCGACTCCAGTACCAGGTCGACGCCCGCGCCGTCGGTCAGCCGTAGGACGTCGGCGGCGATGCCGGTGCCGCGGGAGTCGATGACGTGGTCGGCGCCCAGAGCCCGTACCACCTCGTGCTTGCCTGGCGAGGCCGTGGCGATCACCGTCGCGCCGTAGTGTTTGGCCATCTTCACCGCGGCCTGGCCGGTCCCGCCGGCAGCGGCGTGGATCAGTACGGTCTGCCCTGCGGCGATGCCGCCCAGTGGCTTGAGCGCCGCCAGCGCGGTGGGCCAGTTCACGACCAGGCCCAGCGCTTGCTCGTCGGCCCAGCCCGCCGGCACGGGGACCGCTGCCGCCGCGGGCAGCACCATGTACTCGGCGAAGGCGCCGCCTCTGACGCCGACGCCGATGACGTGGGCGCCGCGCTCCAGATCGGTCACCCCCTCACCGACGGCGGTGACTTCACCGGCGCCCTCGATGCCCGCCAGATACGGCGGCTGCGGGCCGCCTGCGAACGTGCCGCGGGCCTGCGAGATGTCGACGAAGTTGACACCGGCGGCGGTGACACGGATCAGGACCTCGCCCGGGCCTGGGCTCGGTACCGGCGCGTCGATGATCAGGCGCAGGTCCTGCGGGCCGTTCAGTGATGTCTGCTGCAGGGCACGCATGGTTGCAGGAATGCTCATGACGGTCGGTTTCCTCTTTATTTATCGAACGACCAACAAATCGTGTCACGGCTGTCCGTTGCAGGTCAAGGTAAACTTGATCGAACGACAAACAAGTACGGAGAAGCATCCCGATGACCACTCGCGGCAGGCCGCGCACATTCGACCCGGACGCCGCCCTGCGCCAGGCGCTGGACCTGTTCTGGGAACGGGGCTACGAGGGCACCTCGCTCAACGACCTGGCCCAGGCCATGGGAATCGCCTCGGCCAGCATCTACGCCTGCTTCGGCAGCAAGGAGGACCTGTTCCGCAAGGTCATGGCGCTCTACGGCACGACCTCAGGCGAGCCGCCCAGGCGCGCGCTGCGCGAACAGCCGACCACACGCGCCGCGATCCACGCCATGCTGCGCGCCACCGCCGATGAGATCACCCGCCCGGACACCCCGCACTACTGCATGCTCATCCTCGCCGCGCCCACCGGCGCCGTGGAAAACCACGCGATCCGGGAGTTCCTGGCCGACCTGCGGCGCGACATGCTCACCACCGTCAAAGACCGGCTCGCCCGCGGCGTCACCGACGGCGACCTCACCGCGCCGCCCGCCGGCCTCGACGCCATCGCCCGCTACTACACCACCGTGGTGCAAGGCCTGTCCGTACAAGCCCGCGACGGCGCCACCCGCGCCGAGCTGGAAGCGGTCATCACCTGCGCGATGGCCGCCTGGGACACCCTCACCTCCGCGCCGTCACACCCAGTGAGCTAGACACCTACCGGCAAGCACCCAATCCGAGGCTCCCACCTGCGAAATACCCGGCCAAGGCGTCCAGGCCGAACTCCACCATCGCAACCGCGTGGACGTCGCCGCTTGGACCGGGGAGAACGGCCTCGCCAACCACCGTTCTCGTCCCGGACGGGGTAGCCCTACGCCTTGAGCTGCCGAATAGCAGCGTCAACGGCCGTGTCCGTCATTGGGGATCGTTGAGCCGTCAGCCGGCCCTTTGGGTCTGCCTCTCCACTGCAGCGCGGAGCGCCACACCGAACTGGTCTGGTGCTTCCAGCCATGGATGGTGCCCCGCGTTCGGGACGATGATGGCCTCGCAGTTGAGGCGTGTTCCGAGACGTCGCAGGGCATCAGCAGGGCGGCTATCGCCGGCCCCGCCGATGATCACCGCGCCGGGCGGCAGGTGCTCGCGTAGTTCGTCCACGTGTGATTCGAGCGGGTCGGCTTTCTTCGCTGCGTTGAGCTGGGTGTTCATCGCGTAGTTGATGGGCCGCAGCGTACGGGCTGAAGCCAGCGCCCAATCCCATGCCCGAGCTCGGTCGGCGTGGTCAGTAAACCACGACAGCGTGAGGTACTCGATCTCCTCGGCGTCTGTGCGCGATTCGTTCGCATCGAGTTCATCGAGCCTGGTCTGCTGCTCGTCAGTGCGTCGTGCTCGCTGTGCTGCTCGGTCGGCTTCCCGCCATGGATCCAGGAAGGGCCCGGCGATCTGAATCAGTCCGGCCACGCGCTCGGGATGGGCCAGCAAGAAGTAGCCGGCCATATTGGTTCCGAACGAATGCCCTACCAGAACAACCTGGTCGTGTCTCCACGCATCGAGCAACAACGCCAAGTCGTGAACGTGGCGGACGATCGTGTGCTCTCCCTCCCAGGACGATCCGCCGGTGCCGCGCTGGTCGTAGCGGTGGACCAGGCACAGGTCGTCGATGATGCCGGCGACCGGGGCGAGATAGTCGGGGACTCCTGGACCGCCGTGCACCATGACCACGGGAAATCTCTGCGGGATCACCGAGCCCGCGGTCCAAGTACGTAGCTGTGCACCGTCATCCAACTCGATCATGGTCGCGGTCATGGACGTGAGTGTAATGATCGCGCTCGGCCTCGACCCGGGCAACGATGGAGGCGCTGGGCCAGATGGTTCTGCGCCACCTGCCCGAACTTGGTATGGAAAACGCGCCCCAGGTGGTGGAAGTAACCCTGCTGATGGCCACCACGGCCTGGCCGTGCAGCCGGCCATCAGAGGCGATGCTGGGCGCCTACGCCTCCGAACCGGCACTGGCCGCCATGCGACTCGACTTCACCGAGGTGATGCGCCGGACGGTGGAGGTGACCATCTCCGGGCTCCTCGCTCGCCAGAAAGAGCCGACGAGCGCGAGCCCGCTTCCCTGAGGGCCGACCGCTCCACCGTCTACGCCCGCACACCCTCTCGACCGCTTGGGGGTGGAAGGAAGGTGCGAGCGATCCTTGAGGGTCGTCGGGTGGCGGCCCACGGTAGCTGTTCCAGTTCTCCGGCGACGTTCGTGCGCCGGCTCACCGTCGCAGAGTCGAAATGATCCACCCGCCTGTCGGCATATGATCTTTTCATCTGGTATTTGCCCGATTGTCGGAAAGGCCTCCATGACCCACCCCCTCAGTCGCCGGTCCGCCCTGCTGGGCGCCGCGGCCGTGGCCGGCCTCGCCCTGTGGGACAGACCGGCCGAGGCGGTCGGCGCCGCCGCGTTCGACGCCGCGCGTGAGCGGTGGGTGAGCCTGCTGGCCGGCGGGTCGTACAACTCCGCCTACACCGACAAGACGCAGGCGATCGAGGGCTCGGCCAATGCGGTGCTGCGCAAGCTGAAGCCCACCCCCGACCGCCCGAGCCTGTGGCCTGACCTGCCGCTCGAGGACCCCCGTACGGGCAACTTCAACCGCGCCTACAACCGCATGCGCACACTAGCGCTGGGCTGGGCCACGCCGGGCACCGCCATGCACGGGGACAGGCAGGTCGCCGAGACCGTGGTCAGTGCGCTGGACTTCCTGTACGAGCACGCCTACCACGAGGGGCTCGACCGGCGGGGCAGCAACTGGTTCTGGTGGGAGATCGGCGTCCCCCGCTCGCTGACCGACACCTGCGCCCTGCTGTACGACGGCCTGCCCAAGGACCGCCTCGAGCGCTGGCTGCGCCCGTTACGCCGCTGGTGCCCCGACCCGGAGCGCCGCGTCAGTCATCCCGGCGTCGTCGAGACCGGCGCCAACCGGGCTGGCAAGGCCATGGCGGTGGCGATGCGCGGATTGCTCACCCACGACGCACGCCTGATCAAGCGGGCCAGGGACGCGGTCTCCGACCTGCTGCAGCCGACCGCGGGCCCAGGCGACGGCTTCTACCGTGACGGGTCGTTCATCCAGCACGACGTGTACCCCTACACCGGCAGCTACGGCGTGGACTACCTGGAGAGCGTGGCCAAGCTGATCGCCATGCTCGCGACGTCACCGTGGGAGATCGCCGGAATTGGGAACGCCTACGACATCGTGGACCGCTCGTTTGCGCCGTTCATCTTCGACGGGCTGATGATGGACTGCGTACGCGGCCGGCAGATCTCGGTGCAGGGCCACCGCGACTACCACTCGGGGCAGAAGGCGGTCGAGGCCATCCTCACCTTGCTGGAGGCGGCGCCCGAGCGCTATGCCCGGCGCTGGCGACCGCTGGTGAAGGGCTGGCTCACCCGCAACCAGGCCATCCCCTTCGACACGCTCGCACCGCTGGCGAGCATCGCACGGGCCAAGGCCCTGCTGGAGGACCCGTCGGTGCCGGTCGGCCCGCGCACGACGGGCACGTACGTCTTCCCCGACATGGACCGGGTCGTGCACCGCCGTCCCACCTGGGCCTACGCGATCGCGATGAGCTCCGAGCGCATCGGCGCGGCCGAGGCCATGAACCGGGAGAACCTGCACGGCTGGTACACCGGCGACGGCATGACCTACCTCTACACCGGCGACCTCACCCACTGGAACGATGACCTGTGGCCCACGATCGACCCGTACCGGCTGCCGGGCACGACGGTCGACACCCGCAGACGCGCCGATCTCCCGCACGGCAAGCGTCGCCTGCCGCCCACCCCGTGGGCGGGCGGCGTGGCACTCGACGGCGAATACGGCGTGGCGGCCATGAAGCTGATCGCCGACGGCTCCTCGCTGCGAGCCAAGAAGGCGTGGTTCCTTCTCGATGACGCGGTGATCGCCCTCGGCACAGGCATCGCCGCCTCCGACGGCCGCCGCATCGAGACCATCGTGGAGAACCGCAACACCCACGACAGGCATCCGCCGCTGACCCGGGGCGACGGCTGGGTCCACCTGTCCGGAGTGGCCGGCTACGCGCTGCTCGACGG
The DNA here is from genome assembly GCF_040659615.1 of Nonomuraea sp. NPDC049784. Lineage (NCBI taxonomy): Bacteria > Bacillati > Actinomycetota > Actinomycetes > Streptosporangiales > Streptosporangiaceae > Nonomuraea > Nonomuraea sp. NPDC049784. The sequence continues at coordinate 7,139 of NZ_JBFAMX010000085.1, read as the reverse complement.
TGTCGACGCGAAGGTGATCCGCAAGAAGCGCACCGGCCGCTGGAGGGACATCGACAAGGGTGCCACCACCGGAGGCGACAAAACCCCCGTCACCAGGCACTACACGACGATCCTCATCGACCACGGCGTCGATCCGCGCAAGGCACGCTACGCCTATGCCGTCCTGCCCGACGCCTCCATCGCGCAGACCGCGGCCTACAGCCGGCGGATCGAGATCCTCGCCAACTCCGGAGCGGTGCAGGCCATTTCCCGCGACAACGTGCTCGCCGCCGTCTTCTGGCGCGCGGGGACCGTCGAGACCGCGGATGGACCGCTCGCCGCCGACGGCCCATGCACGCTGCTGATCCGCCGCGACCACAAGCAGGTACGGCTCGCGGTCTCCGACCCGTCCAGGACCGCCGACGAGGTGAAGATCACGCTGCCCTGGCCGGTGAAATCGGTCAAGGAAAGCGACCGCAGCGTGCGCAAGGCCAAGAGCGCGGTCAAGGTGGAAGTCGGTGGCAGCCGCGGGCACGCCCACAACGCGGTGGTGCGCGTCTGAACCTCCGTGGCGCTCGGCGCACCTCGTCCCCGGCCCTGCCTGGCGGTTCACTTGTAGCGCGACAGACCGGCCTCGAAGAGGCGGTCCGCTGACTGGACGAGCTGGTCCTGCAAGGGGCCGGGCTCCACGGCCGTCGCGGCGGTGCGGCAGCGGATGGCGATGGCGGTGAGCGCGGTCCCGTCGAGCCCCTCGTCCCAGTCGGGCTCCGGGATGGGGACCGGGATCGGTATGAGGATCGGGGTCGGGAACGGTAGGGGGATCACCACGACGACGATCAGGCCGCGTTTCATGAACTGGCCGAGCCGCTCCCTCTCGAACGGCTTGGCCACGAGCGCTTCGGTGAGATCGGTTAGCACGGCGCGGTTGGCGGTGTGCAGGTCCTCGGTGCGGGAGAGCTTGCCGCCGAGCCGGTTGATCGTCTCGTGCTGGTCGACCACGGTCTTGAGCGCCGATTGCGTGGCTCCGGCGAGCCAGAGGGCCGACGTGGACTCCTTGTCGGCCGAGCTTGCCTCGGCCCCGGCCTTCTTGAACGTCATGGTGGTCTCGATCCAGTGCTGGAGCCCGACCTCGTCGTAGATCCAGCCCTCCGGGGGTGGGAAGGGCCACCAGTAGGCCTCGATGAGCTGTTCCATGGTGAGCATGGCTGCACCTCCTTGAGCCTGAGTCTCGGCCCGGGCCCGGGTGGCGTCCTGAGTAGCGACTACTCAATCCGGGTGGAGCATTCCCGGCCGGCCGCCAGGTAGCCGGCCTGGCGGGCCAAGCTAACCGACGCCGACCGGCGCGGACTGTCGGCCCTGATCTGGACCCACCTGAACCTGTACGGACGGTTCGAGCTGGACATGGGCACCTACCTCGCTCTCGGCGTCGACTCGGGAGGGCGAAGCTTGCCTTCGGGCTGGAAGTAGGGTTGCGCCATGATCGAATCAATGAGGTTTGATGCCGCAGTCGAGGTGGGGATCGCCGCGTTCTGTGCGGGTGAGGAGCAGCCGCACGATGAGGAGGTGTGGGAGCGGCTGTGCGCCTGCCGAAAACTACATCCACGCAGTTCAAGCTGCGTGTGAGTATTCGTGGAGAACTCCACCGAGTCGGTCTCTTCGACGTATGTTCAGGCCGATGATTCGCTCGGGATCTGCGATCGGGCCCGGAACAGGACGCAGCGGGGCCGCTTGGGCCAGGGCTTGGTGGGCGCGGTGCTGGTTGTAGAACCGTTCATACTCGCGCAGGGCATGGCGCAGATGGCGTTCGTTCCACAGCAGGCAGCGGTCGAGGAGGTCGCGGCGACTGGACTGCACCCGCCTGGTGCTGAACGCGGCGCACAAGACGGCGCGGACGGTGCGCAAGAGCCGCTCGACGACGTGACTCACAGGTGTCTCACCATGACTCACGATCAGACGATTCGACTACAGAATCGCGGGAAACCGCAGGTCGGAGTGGTAGGGCGCCCGGGGCTCGAACCCGGAACCTACGGATTAAGCTTCAGTCGTCGGTGTATCCGTACGGGGGGATGATCGACTTCCCTTCGGCGAAGCGGTCAGGAGTGAAGGCCGAGATGTCCAGGGTCTGCGGTTCGCGCAGCGCCATCTCGGCGAGGGCGCGGCCGACCGCCGGGCAGATCTTGAATCCCATCCCGGAGAAGCCCGCCGCCACGAGCAGACCTTCCACCCCGGCCACCGGGCCCAGCATCGGTCGCGCGTCCGGTGACATGTCGTAGATGCCGGTCACCCCGCGGGCGATGCCGGCCTCAGCGAGCGCCGGAACCCGGCGCGCAGCCCGCTCGACCATGTCGACCACGTTCGGCTCGCGGGGGGACTGGGGGAAGTGGTCGGGGTCGATCCCGTCGCGTGGGCCGACGAAGTCGCCGAGTAGCAGGCCGCCGCCGGACTCCGGGCGGAAGTAGGTGCGGGTGCCCGAGTCGATGCACGCGGTATGGGCGGCCGGGCCGTCGGGCGCGTCGCGCAGGACGGCGACCTCGTGGTACTCGGCTTCGATGGGCAGATCCACGCCGACCGTGCCGAGCAGCGGCCGAGTCCACACGCCGGTGGCGAGGATGACGAGGTCGCCCACGACCTCGCCCTCGTCGGTGGCCACACCGCGGACCTGGCCCCCGTCCTCGATGAGAGAGCGCACGCGGGTGTTGGGGTGGTACTCGACGCCCATCTCCCTGGCCCGGGACAGGAAGTCGCCGGCCACGACGGCACCGTCGCCGTAGCCGGCGCGGGGCTCGTACGCTGCGGCGACCACGTCGTCGGCACGCCACCCCGGTTCGATGCCCAGCAGGTCGTCGGCAGTGATGACCTCGGCCTCTGCGCCGCACGCCTGCTGCATCTCGACGTTCTTGCGCAGGAGGTTGGACTCTTCTGCCGGCACGATGCGGACGAACCCGCATTCGCGGAAGACCGGGGGGCGGCCGACCCGTTCAGGCCAGTTACGGAAGTAGGCGAGGCTGTCGAGCGCCAGCCGTACTTCTGGCTCGAACGTGTAGTGCATCCGGACGAGTGCCGACGAGCGGCCGCTCATGCCCTCGCCAGCACGTCGCGCGTCCACGACGGTGACGGATCGCGCGCCCTGTTCGGCGAGGTGGAAGGCGATGGATGACCCCATGACGCCGGCGCCGACGACGATGATTTCGGGCACAGCTTGCGACCTCCTGGAAACGTGGTGTGAACGGGCGGCGGGATTATGCGAGGACCTTGGAAAGGAACGCCTTGGTGCGCTCCTCCTTGGGGTTCACCAGGCAGTCGGCGGGAGGGCCCGACTCGATGATGACGCCGCCGTCGAGCATGGCGACGGTGTCGGCGACCTCCTTGGCGAACCCGATCTCGTGGGTGGCCACGATCATGGTCATGCCTCGCCGGGCGAGGTCCTTCATGACGTCGAGCACCTCGCCCACCAGTTCGGGGTCGAGGGCCGAGGTCGGCTCGTCGAACAACATCAGGTGCGGCTTCATCGCCAGGGCCCGCGCGATCGCCACCCGCTGTTGCTGGCCGCCCGAGAGTTGCGCCGGGTAGGAGTCGAGCTTGTCCCGCAGGCCGACCCGCGTCAGCAGCCGCTCGGCCTCCGTCTCGGCCTGCTCGCGGTGAACGCCGAGCACCCGCCGCGGTCCGAGCATCACGTTCTCGATGGCGGTCATGTGCGGGAACAGGTTGAACCGCTGGAACACCATGCCGATGCGCAGGCGCTGCCAGCAGAGTTGTGCCGCGGTCATCTCGTGCAGCCGGCCGCCGTCCTCGCGCAGTCCGACCAGCTCGCCGTCCACCTCCAGCACGCCCGCGTCGACCCGCTCCAGCGCGTTGACGCAGCGGAGCAGAGTGGACTTGCCGCTGCCTGAGGGGCCCAGCAGGACGAGCGTCTGCCGTGGGTGGACGGTGAGGTCCACGCCCTGCAGGACGTCGACGCCGCCGAACCACTTCCACACCTGCTCGGCCCGTACCATCGGCTCGTCGTCCGGCCGGGTGGGCTCCCACACGTCGTCGCCGGGCGTCGAGACCGGCTTGGCCCTGGCCCGGCCGGCCGCGCGCCGGCGGATCCGCCGCTCCGCGGCGGCGGTGTGCCTGCCGGCGAATCCGCGACCGAAGTACCGTTCGATGTAGTGCTGGCCGATGGTCAGCACCGACGTCAGTAGCAGGTACCACAGCGACGCGACGACCAGCAGCGGCATGACCTTGAAGTTCTGCTGGTAGATCTGCTGGATGCTGGTCATCAGGTCCAGCCCGGAGATGACCGACACCAGCGAGGTCATCTTGAGCATGGAGATGGCCTCGTTGCCGAGCATCGGGATCAGCACCCGCATGGCCTGCGGCAGGATGACGAACCGCATCCTGCTCGTCGCGGACATGCCGAGCGACATGGCCGCCTCGCGCTGCCCCGCGTCGACCGAGATGATCGCCGCGCGCACGAGCTCGGCGCAGTAGGCCGCCTCGTTGGTGGCCAGCGCCATGATCGCGGCCGTGGCCGCTCCGATGACCGAGCTGGTGGGCACGGACCCGAAGACGACGCCGGTCAGCGGGATCCCGAGGAAGAGGTTCGGGTAAAGCGCGCCGAGGAATCCCCAGAAGATGATCTGGACCAGCAGGGGCGTGCCGCGGAAGAACCAGATGTAGCCCCAGGCGACCCCGGACAGCACGGGGTTGTCCGACAGCCGCATCAGCGCGAGCAGCACGCCGCCGACGAGACCGACGATCATCGCGATGACGGTCAGTTCGACCGTGACGACGAGCCCGCGCAGGATGGAGGGCGCGAACAGGTACTGCCCGATCGTTGCGACGTCGAGATTGGGGTTGTGCCACAACGACCAGCCGAGCGCGAACAGCAGGTACGCGATGAGTGCCGCCGCGGCCCAGCGGCCGTACCGGCGGATCGGCACCACGGCGAGGCGGGGCGGCCGTGGACGGGTGGGTGTGGGTGTGGTGTCGGCGGGCGCCAAGGGACTCATGGCTACTCGGTGCCCTGGTTGATCTCGGCCTTGGTCAGGGCGATGCTCTCCGCGCCGTACTTGGCGAGGATCTTTCGGTACGTCCCGTCGTCCATCAAGGCCTGCAGCGCCTTCTGCAGCGCGGTCTGCAGCTCGGCGTCGGACTTCGCCACGCCGATGCCTTCGATGCCGCCGCCGAACTGCGCGGTCAGCGACGGGGCCTGGACCAGCTCGAACGCGTTCCCGTTGTCGAATGTCTTGACCGCGTACGCGGCGGCGGAGGTGGCCTGCACCCGTGCGACCGCCTTCCCGCTCTTGATGGCGAGGAAGGCCTCGCTGTCGCCTGGGAACCGTAGGAGCGTGACGCCGGGTTTGCCCTCGGACTTGAAGCGTGTGCTCAGCTTGTCGAGCGAGGCCTCCTCCGAGGTGGAGCTCTGTACCGCGACAGTCTTGCCGGACAGGTCGGCGACGTCCTGCAGGTTGCCGGGGTTGCCCTTGGCGACGAGCATGGAGTAGCCGTCCTTGGCGTAGTCGACGAAGTTCAGCGACGCGCGCCGCTTGGGGGTGTCGAAAAGGCCCGCCATGACGATGTCGGCCTTGCCGGCGAGGATCGCGGGGATCATGCCGTCGAAGGCCATGTGGTCGAACGAGGCCCGCACGCCGAGCTTGGCCGCCAGCGCCTGGGACAGGTCGTAGTCGATACCGGTCGGCTGCTGCCCTCCGGCCGTCTCGTACATCTCCCACGGCGGGTAGGGGATGTTGGTGGCCGTCCGGATCACGCCGGCCGACTTGATCCGTTGCGGCAGCAGGTCGTGCAGGGCGGTGTCGGCCGCCACGGATGCCGCGGCGGCGGAGGCGCCGTTCCCCTTGTCGGCGGTCTGCGCGGCGGGGGCGGGCGGGCTCGCGGACAGGCCGCACGCGCCGAGCGAGAGGATCAACCCGGCCGCTGTCGCCACAGCGGTCATCAGGAACGTACGCGTCGGTGCCACTTTCATGAAACTGCTCCTTGTTCGATAGGCACCGGTATCAGGGACGACGCCAGATCGCGTATGAGCACGGAGCTGTCGTCTGCGGATGCCACGTTCGCCAGCGCGTCTAGGAGACGGGGGATCGAGGCGGGCTCCACATGGCCGGCGGCCAGCCACGCGAATTTCTCCCGCATCTCGTCCCAAGTCCAGCCGGGCTCGGGGTAGAGGACGTGGTCGAGCCGGCCCGACGACAGGACGGTGCCGTCGGTCAGCGTGATGGTGACAGACGCGGAGTCGCTGCCCTCCGGGTCGTTCACCTCGGAGAGGTAGTAGCGGCGGGTCATCTCCTCCGACACCACCACGTCGATCCGCCGGCACAGCGCGGCGATCTCGGGCGATCCCAGGCGTGAGTCCGCCACCTGCTCGGGTCCGACCCGGCCGTCCACCAGCATCGCCGCGACCGGCCAGGCCAGGTTGAACTGCGCTTCCTCGGTCGTCAGAGGGATCCGGGTGCCCAGCCGCGCCGCGTCGGGGTAGGTCTCGACGACGATGCGGTCGATGGCGCCGGGGTCCAGCGGATGCCGTGAGCGCAACTCCTCGATCGCGAGCAGCGCCGGGTGGGTCCAGGCGCAGCTGGAGAACCGTTTCCAGGTGATGCCGCGAGGCAGGTAGTAGTCGCGGCCCAGGTCGTCGACGAACGGGCGGAACTCGTCGAGGTCGAGGCCGGGCACGATCCCGGTGAACCCGCGCCGCGCGAGATCGGCCGACAGCAGACCGGTGAGCGCGCCGAACCCGACGCCGTGCTTGACCATGCCCGGCGTGTCGATGGCGCGCATCATCGGCAGGTCGGGCGAGTCGTACTCGGCGATACCCAGCGCGTGGCGGGTGGTGGCCTCGTTGAGTCCGAGGGCATGACAGGCGATCGCGGCGCAGGCCACCGACCCCCACGACCCGCAGGCCCGGTAGGTGCGTTCCGCCGAGTGAATCGTGCTCTGCTCGTGGTTGAGGCAGCGGCCGGCCCGGAAGGCGATCTCGTAGCCGACCACGATGGCGATGATCAGTTCGCGTCCGCTGAGCCGCCGCTCCTCGGCCAGCGCGAGCGCGGTGGGGACGACCTGGGCGCCGGGATGACCCCAGGTGTAGATGCCGCAGTCGTCGATGTCCACGGCGTTCGCGGCGACCGCGTTGGCGAAGGCGGCGCCGCCGGTGGCGAGCCGGT
>NZ_JBFAMX010000084.1:0-28700 GCF_040659615.1 Nonomuraea sp. NPDC049784 | reverse complement strand
ACGCCGGCGACCGCGCGGCTGCCGGTGTCCCAGCGGGTGAGGCGTCCCCGGGAGTCGACCACGATCAGCACTCTGCCCGAGTGGGTGAACCACATCAGGCTGCCGGTGTCGTCCAGACCCTCGTCGCCGAAGGGCCGGCCGATCTGCTTGCCGGTGGCCGCGTCCAGGAGTCGCTGGTCTCGTCCGGTGACGGCCATACGCCGGCCGTCGGGTGAGAACGCCACCGCCACGGGCAGCCGGGCCGCCGCCTGCCACAGCCTGCGGCCCGAGCGCCAGTCCCAGAGCTCGACGGTGGACCGCCGCGCGAGTGCGAGCCTGGTCCCGTCGGGGCTGAAGAACGGCAGCGGGAGCCCGCCGCCCGCCGCGAAGGCGGCCAGCGCCTTCCCCGTGGCCGGGTCGATCACCTTGACCTGGCCGCCGGCCACGACCGCCAGCCGGCCGTCACCGCTGAAGTCGAAGGCGTCCGGGGCAGGCACGGTGGCCATCGCCTTCCCCGTGGCGACCGCGCGGATCGTGGCCGAGCCCTCGGCGTCGGTGACCATCAGGTACCGGCCGTCCCTGCTGAACGCCGCCTCGTCTACGGGGTCCCGCTCCTCCCGCGGCGCCATCAGGTCGGCGACGTCCACAGAGAAGACCTGGTCGCCCACGAGATACCGGAACGTCGAGCCGTCGAAGGCGCCGGTCGGCGTCATCCCCAGGTCGCCGTCGCCCAGGACCCTGACCTTGGCGAGCAGCTGGAAGTCGGGCAGCCGCCAGAACTGGACGTCCGCCCGCGACAGCGTGGCCAGCAACCGGCCGTTCCCGCTGAAGATCACCTCACCATGGTTGTAGGTGCCCTTGCCGACCTTCTCCGACCAGCCCTCTTTGAGGTTGATCAGCTTCAGGCCGTTGTCGTCCACGGCGTGCCAGGTGCGGTCGGGGCTCACGACGCCGGTCCTGCCCTCCGGGGTCGCCGCGACCACGCGCCCCCTGGATGAGATGAGCACCTCGGCGCCCTCGTTCTTCTTGACGGCCGCGATCCAGCCGGTGATCTTGTAGTACACGCGACGGTACGCCCAAGAGCCGACGATCTTCCCGGTACGGGTGTCCCAGGCCCCGGCGTGCGTGGCGTTCGCGCCGATGAGCGTACGGCCGGAGGGCGACAGTCCCATCTCCGTCGGCCGGCCGCCGTCGAGCCTGAGATCGGGGATCGACGCGGTCTGCTTGCCGCTGCGTACGTCCCACAGTCGCGCCTGGCCGTTCCCGGCGCTCACCAGCGTGCGCCCGTCACCACCCAGCTCCGCCATGCTCGATCCGTACGGGTCGCGGAACATGGCCTGCTCGCGCTGGGCCAGCGAGGCGTTCAGCGCCGCCCTGGCCTGCGGGGTGGCCTCCAGCCGCCAGGCCGCCACACTGAGCAGCATGCCCAGGCGCGGATCCGTACGCCTGGTCGTGTCGGCGAGCGCGGCCAGGCGGATCGACTCCGACGTGTTCAGCCGCGCCGCCAGCAGCTCGGCCCGGGAGTCGGCGATCGCGCCCTGCCGTACGGCCAGCCCGCCCGCGGCCACCGCGATGACCAGCAGGCCCGCCAGGCTCAGCGACACCAGCCTGGTCCGCCTGGCCCGGCGTCTGGTCAGCCGCGCCGACGACTCCAGGAAGTCGCGCTCGGCGGGGGAGAGCGTGATGTTCCTGCGCGAGGCGGCCGCCCACTGCATCGCGTTCTCCAGGGCGGTGGCCTGGAACAGGTCGCCCTCCTTGTGCCCACCGGCCACCCACCGCTTGGCGGCGGTCAGGATCTGCCTGTGCACGGCCAGCCCGTCGCGGTTGGCGTCGATCCAGCGGCGCAGACGGGGCCAGGCCAGCGGCAGCGCGGGGTGGGCCAGCCAGATCTCCTCGCCGTCCCTGCCCAGCAGGTACGTGAACACCTTCAGGATCCTGGTGATCGCCGACACTTCCGGCAGCGGCCTGCCCTCCACCAGCTCGGACATGTCGGCGTGCCGTACCGACAGCTCGTCGCGCTCGCCCACCGTGACCAGCCGCAGGAACACCTCCGGCGCCAGCTCGCGCTCGGCCGGGCCGAGCAGCTCGTACGACTCCTCCGCCAGCGTGCCGAGCGCCGGGTCGTCGTCCGCCCCGGCCATCTGGGCGGCGGCCAGGTTGCCCCGGGCTAGCAGCCGCCCGGTGCCGATCCTGCCGTCGCCGCTGACCAGCGCGAGCAGGAGCTCCCGCGCGGAAGGGCGTTCGCGCGGGTCCTTCATGAGCGCCGCGGCGGCCAGCGGACGCAGCGGCTCGGGCAGCACGCTCAGGTCGGGGCTGGACGACAGCACCCGGTGCATCACCCCGCCCAGGCTCTCCGCCCGGAACGGGTCGGCCCCGGTCGCCGCGAACAGCACGATGCCGCCCCAGGCGAACACGTCGGCGGGCGCGTCCGCCCGCTGGCCGCCGAACACCTCGGGCGCCATGTACGTGGGGGTGCCGGTCACCAGTCCTGTCGCGGTCAGCGACATCTCGGCGGTCCTGGCGATGCCGAAGTCGATGACGCGCGGCCCGTCGGGACCGAGCAGCACGTTGTCCGGTTTGAGGTCGCGATGCACCACGCCCGCGTCGTGGATCGCGGTCAGCGCGGTGGCCACGGCCGTCGCCAGCCGGTGCAGGTCACCGCCCTGGAACCTGCGGCCGTCCTCGACCGCCCTGCGCAGGCTGGGACCGGGCACGTACTCGCTGACCAGATAGGGCCTGGGCCCCTCCAGGTGCGCCTCGATCACCTGCGCCGTGCAGAACGAGGAGACCCGCTGCGCGGCCGCGGCCTCCTTGGCCAGCTGCGCCGCCCGGTCACCGTGCAGGACCTTGATGGCCACGCGGGTGCCGTCCTCGGCGTAGCCCTCATAAACCACCCCCTGGCCGCCGGCGCCCAGCCGGCCTGCGAGCCAGTAGCCGCCTAATCGCTGGGGATCGCCCGCAACGAGAATTTCCACAGGGACTTTGGATGCGAAGATCGCTCAGAAAGTTCTGAGAAGCAGGAGTGGGTTTTCGCACATCCGAACAACCTTGACGATGCTGAGCATGATCGCCCTAGGATCACCGCCCATGATCCTGACTATCGCGCTCAGCGCTTCCCTCGCCGTGACCGGTTCGCCCGCTCATGTCGCCACCAAGCCGGTGACGTTCCAGGGGTTCACCCTTCAGGTCCCCGCCCAGTGGCACGTCAAGAAGGAGGGTGTCAATCTGCGCGTCATCACCGGCGCCTGCTCTCCTCAGGCCGCTGAGTGCAAGAGCTTCCTGCTGGGCGGCCCCCAGGCGGTCAAGTACGCCTCCGAGGGCGGCGCGTACCGGCCTGACCAGCCCTACCATCCCAGCAGCGGTGTGACCGAGTGCGTGCCGGTGAAGAAGTACACCAGCGGGCAGGCCACTCGCGTCAGGACCTCGAAGGCGGCATTCGGGACCGGGCAGCAGGCGCAGTTCACCGAGTGGAAGGTGTCCTGCGACGGCAGCAAGCTGAACGTCGCCTCCTACACCCAGCGCGTCTGGTACGTGAAGGCCAAGAAGGTGATCGTCGTCGACCACTGGAAGACGCCGGGCCTGGGCGCCATTCTCGGCAAGGCCGTGTGGGGGTAGCCGGCAGCCCAGCCCGGCGACTGCGGCTACGACCCCACCGTGTGCAGGGAGGCCGGCGCGGCGAGGTGGCCAGTAGTTCAGTTGGCAAGCCTCAGGTGCGGCTCACGAGGATGCCGTCGTCGTCGCTGAACAGCTCGGCGCCCGGGTGGAAGGTGACACCGCCGAAGGCGACCGGGACGTCGCGTTCGCCGGTGCCTGCCTTGCCGCTCTTGCGGGGGTTGGAGCCCAGGGCTTTGATGCCCAGGTCCAGCCGGCGCAGGGCGGCGACGTCGCGCACGGCGCCGTTGATGACCACGCCGGCCCAGCCGCCGGCGACGGCCAGGCCGGCGATGAGGTCGCCCATGAGGGCGGAGTGCAGTGAGCCGCCACCGTCCACTACCAGGACGCGTCCCTCGCCGGGCTCGCCCAGGACGGACTTGAGCAGCGCGTTGTCCTGATGGCAGCGGACCGTGACGACGGTGCCGGCGAAGGCTCGGCGGCCGCCGTACTGGGAGAGCTGGAGGTCGCAGGAGTCGAGCTGGTCGCCCCGCTCGTCGTACAGGTCTGCGGTGATGATGGTCATGGTGCGGCCTTTCTGCGGGACGTCGTCACGACCGTACAGGTGATCAGTCGTCGGGGCTCTCCATCTCCCCGCTACGGGGATTGCCTCCGGACGAGATGCTTGATCAATGGCCAGGTCAGCAGGATGAGGACGATGGCGTAGATGACGTAGGAGACGGGCCCGCCGAGCAGGCCCGACAGGTCTCCGCCGGACAGTTGCAGGGAGCGGCGGCCTTGGAGCTCGGCGCGCGGGCCGAGGATGACGCCGACGATGAGCGGCAGGACCGGCAGCCCGAAGCGGCGCATGCCGAAGCCGAGCAGTCCGAGCAGGAGCAGCAGGATCAGGTCGAACGGCTGGGCGTTGACGGCGTAGGCGCCCATGGAGGCGAAGAACAGGATGCCCGCGTACAGGTAGGGGCGGGGGACGCGCAGCAGCCGGGCCCAGGCGGGGGCGAGGGGCAGGTTGAGGATGAGCAGGAGCAGGTTGCCCACGAACAGACTGGCGATCAGCGTCCAGACCAGGGTCGGCTGACGTTCGAACAGCAGCGGGCCGGGCTGGATGCCATAGGACTCGAAGGCGGCGAGCATGACCGCGGACGTGGCCGTGGTGGGAAGGCCGATGGCCAGCATCGGCACCAGGGTGCCGGCCGCGGAGGCGTTGTTGGCGGCCTCCGGCCCCGCGACGCCTTCGATGGCGCCGTTGCCGAACTCCTCCGGCCGCTTGGCGAGCCGCTTCTCGGTGGCGTACGACAGGAAGGTGGGGATCTCGGCGCCGCCGGCGGGCAGGGCGCCGAAGGGGAAGCCGAGGGCGGTGCCGCGCAGCCAGGGTTTCCATGATCGCCGCCAATCCTCGGCGCCCATCCACGTCCGTCCGACCGGTACGACGGTCGCGGCCTTGCGGCGCAGGTGGGCGGCCACCCACAGCGCCTCGCCGACGGCGAAGATGCCGACGGCGACGACGACCACGTCGATGCCGTCCGCGAGCTGCGGGATGCCCAGCGTGAGTCGCTGCCGGCCGGTGACCGCGTCGATGCCGATCGTGCCGATGACCAGCCCGATCAGCAAGGACGCGAAACCGCGGACCCGCGAGCTGCCCAGCGTGGCCGAGACGGCGACGAAGGCCAGCAGCATGATGGCGAAGTAGTCGGGCGCGCCGAGGCTGATGGCGAAACTGACCACGAAGGGCGTGACGAGCACGAGCGCCAGGGTGGCGATCGTGCCGGCGACGAACGAGCCGATCGCGGCGGTCGCCAGGGCCTGGGCGGCCCGCCCGGCCTTGGCCATCTTGTTGCCTTCGATGGAGGTGATGACCGAGGAGGACTCACCGGGGGTGTTGAGCAGGATGGAGGTCGTGGAGCCGCCGTACATGCCGCCGTAGTAGATGCCGGCGAACAGGATGAAGGCCTGGGTGGGGTCCATGCCGTACGTGATCGGCAGGAGCAGCGCCACGGTCATGGCCGGGCCGATGCCGGGCAGCACGCCGACGGCGGTCCCGGCGATCACGCCGATGAGGGCGACCAGGAGGTTACCCGGGGACACGACGTTGGCGAAGCCGTCGAGCAGGAGGTTCAGGTTGTCCATTACAGGATTCCTTGCAGCACGCCGGCCGGGAGGTTGACGCCGAGGCCGATCGCGAAGGCGTAGAAGGTGATCAACGCCAGCGCGACGGCGATCAGCAGGCCGCGCACGTGGTGCCGGTTGCCGAGGGCGAAGGCCGATCCCCAGAACAGGACCGTCCCGCTGATGACCCAGCCCAGCCAGTCGATCAGCGCCGCGTTGAGCAGGAAGGCGCCGATCAGCAGCAGCACTGTGCGCCAGTCGACGCGGGTGGTCAGGTCGACGTCCTCACCGGCCTCCGGCTCGCCCCGGCCGCCGCGGGCGACGTCGATGCCGTACGCGACGGCGACGGCGAGCAGGCAGGCGCCCAGGAGCATGGGGACGGGGCGGGGCCCGATGGGGTCGTTGCTACTGGTCAGATGGGTGATCTGCAGAGCGTCGGCGATCACCAGGGTGCCTGTGAGGGCGAGGGCCGCGCACACGCCGTACTGTGCGCGGTCCTTCACCGGCGCCGATGTGTCCAGGCTCATGCCAGCCCGAGTTCGGAGAGGATCGCGGCGACGCTCTTGTCCTGCTCGGCGAGGTAGGTGGTGAACTGGTCGCCGGTGAGGAAGGAGTCGGTCCAGCCGCGCTTGGTCAGCTCGGTCTTCCACTCCTGCGAGTCGTGCATCCGGGTGACGGCGTCGATCCAGGTCTTCTTGTCGGCGTCGCTGATCCCGGGTGGCGCCACGATGCCGCGCCAGTTGCTGAAGACCAGGTCGATGCCGGACGCCTTGAGCGTGGGGACGTCCTTGACCACCTCGATGGGCTCGGCGCTGGTCACCGCGAGCACGCGAACGGTACCGGCCTCGACCTGGTCGAGGAACTCGCCGTAGCCGCTCGCCCCGAAGGCGATCTTGTTGCCGAGGAGTGCCGGCAGCAGCTCGCCGCCGCCGGCGTAGGCGACGAAGTTCACCTGCTTGGGGTCGATCCCGACCGCCTTGGCCAGCTGCATCGGCAGCAGGTGGTCAGGCCCGCCGGGGGAGGAGCCGCCGCCGACCGTGACCTTCTTCGGGTCCTTCTTCCACGCCTCCACCAGGTCGTTGATCGTCTGGTACGGCGAGTCCTTCGACACCACGATCGCGCCCGCCTCCTCGATGAGCTTGGCGATCGGCGTGGTCTGGGTCAGCGTCGCCTCGGACTTGGAGGCGTAGGAGGCGCCGGCGACGCCCAGGCCCATCAGCATGGCCAGCTTGCCGTTGCCCTTCTCGTTGATCGTGCGCTGCAGGCCGACCGTGCCTCCCGCGCCGGGCAGGTTGAACACCTGGACCCCTGAGGCGATCTTCGTGTCCTCCATGACCTTGGCAGCCGTACGGGCGGTGGTGTCGTAGCCGCCGCCGGGGGTGTTGGGCACCATGATGCGCAGCCCGCTGACGGCCCCGCTTGCGCCCGTGCCGGGCTGTTTGGCCGCGGTCGCCCCGCAGGCGCTGAGCGCGAGCATCGACAGCGCCGCCAGAGCGCCGAGGAAGGTCCGATTTCTCACAATGGTCTCTTTCGCATTGAGAAGTGCAGCGCCATGATTATGCGAACCCGGCCGACCGGTCGTCTGCCTTGTGTGACCAGCGGAGATTGTGTTCATTGTGTTCGTGAGACGCCGCCGTCCGACCCTGGCCGGCGAGATGCTGAGCCTGCAGCTGGCCATCGTCGTGGTGGTCCTGTTCGCCGTCGGCGCGATCTCACTGGCCCAGTCCGCGGCGACGTTCGACCGCGTCGAGGGACGGCGCGTGGCCGCGCTGGCCGAGCAACTGGCGTGGAACCCTCTCGTACGCGCCCGGATCGACCAGCCCGCGCCCGGCGAGGTGCTCGCCCCGGTGGTGCACTCGACGCTGACGCAGTCCGGCGTCACGTCGGTGACCGTGGCCGACGCCGCCGGCAAGGTCATCAGCTCTACCGACGCGACGCTCATCGGATCCCCACTGCCGTTGGGCGACCCCGGTGTCGCCCAGGCACGAGGATGGTCCGGTCACCTGGTGTTCGACGGGATCTCCGAGGTCGCCGCCCAGGTTCCGGTTCTGGGCGACACGCCGGACAACCATGGTCGCCACCTCGGAACGGTCACGATCGGCGTGGCCGCTCCCACCGTCTGGCAGCGGCTGGTCGGCGCGTCCTCGTACCTGCTGATCTATCTCGGCGTCGCCAGCGTGCTCGGCGGGGCGGGGTCGTGGCTGCTGGCGAGGCGGATCAAACGCCAGACCCTGGGCATGGAGCCCCGCGAGATCGCCGGGCTGACCGAACACCGCGAGGCCATGCTGCACGGCATCGCCGAAGGCGTGATCGCGCTGGACCCGCAGCTCCGGATCACCATGGTCAACGACATGGGCGAGACGCTGCTGGATCTCCCCGATCACTGCGTGGGCATGAGCCTGACCGCGCTGGGCATCGAGGGCCGCCTTTACGACGTGCTCACCGGAGCCGACGAGGCCCGCGACGAGATCGCCATCCACCAGGGGCGGGTGCTGGTGATGAACCGCATGATGATCGACAAGGACGGGCGCCGGCTCGGCTCGGTGACCACTCTGCGGGACCGTACCGAGCTGGCCCAGCTCGAACGCGAGCTCGGCTCCTTCCGCAGCTCCACCGAGTTGCTCCGCGCCCAGGCGCACGAGTTCGCCAATCAGCTCCACGTCATCTCCGGCCTGATCCAGGTCAGGGAGCACGACGAGGTGGTCCGCTACATTCGTGCGATACGCAAGCACCGCGAGTCCCTCGACCTGAGCCTCAGCAGCCGCATCCGCGACACCTCGGTGTCGGCGCTGCTGATGGCGAAGTCCTCCCTCGCCGCCGAACGACGTGTCGAACTGCGGCTTTCCGAACGCACCGCGCTGGGCCGGCTGGACCCGCTGGACGCCGCGGACGTGGCCACCGTGACCGGCAACCTCGTCGACAACGCCATCGACGCGGCCTCCGGCTCCGGCGAGGACGCCTGGGTCGAGGTCGAGCTGCGCCAGGACACCTCGAGCGTCGAGATCGTCGTCCGCGACTCAGGTCCGGGCGTCGCGCCCGAACTCGCCCATGAGGTGTTCACCAGGGGCTTCACCACCAAGGCCGCCCAGGGCGGCGAGCGCGGCATCGGCCTGGCGCTCACGCAGCTCGTCTGCCGCCGCCGCGGCGGCGAGGTCGCGGTCGCCAACACCGCCGACGGCGCCATGTTCACCGCCCGCATGTCCGTCGGCCGCCAGGCCGGCGAGGTCTCGGGGCACGAGGCGATGGAGGTCTCGCGATGATCGACGTACTGGTCGTGGACGACGACTTCATGGTCGCGAAGGTCAACAGCAGTTTCGTCAACCAGGTCGAAGGCTTCCGCGTGATCGGCACGGCCGGCACCGGTGAGCAGGCCCTCGACCGCATCGCGGAGCTGCACCCCGATCTGGTGCTGCTCGACCTCTACCTGCCCGACCTGTTCGGCCTGGAGGTCATCACCCGGATCCGCGCCGCCGGGCACGAGTGCGACGTCATCGTGATCAGCGCCGCCCGCGAGCTCGACGCGGTCCGCGGCGCCGCCCGCCGGGGCGTCAGCGACTACCTGCTCAAGCCATTCGACTTCGACGACTTACGGGTCCGCCTGGAACGGCACGCCGCCCAGCGCGCCGGCCTCGGCACCACGGTCATCACCAGCCAGGCCGACGTGGACCGGTTCCTTGCCGGAGGCGGCTCGGCGACGTCCACCGCGCTGCCCAAGGGCATGAGCGTGGAGACGGCGCAGCTGGTCAAACAGGCGCTCCACGAGACCGGCGGCACGCTGTCGGCCACCGAATGCGCCGCCCAGGTGGGCATCTCCCGGGTCAGCGCCCGCCGCTACCTCGAACACCTCACCGCGATCGGCCAGGTCGAGGTCTCCTTGCGGTACGGCGGCACCGGCCGCCCGGAACGCCGCTACCGGTGGCACCGCCCGGCGTAGGCGGGATCAGCTGGCGCGTCGGCGGTGCTGGGATTCGGCCCGCTCGATGGGGCGGACGGCGACACCCCGGTGGGCCAGGTCGCAGGCGAGGGTCAGGCCGGTGGGGCAGGTGTCGACGACGCGGCGCAATCGCAGGCGACAGCTTGGCTCCGTGCGGGCTCCTTCGTCGGCCCATGGCATCAAGCCAGCGGATGATGAGACGCGGTACCCGGGCCGCGCTCGTCGTAGAGATGGGCCAGTGGCTGGATGGGACCGACCAGAAGGAGAATGCGAGGGACAAACCCTGTTGGAGCTCGCACCGGGAGAACCTGCACCTGTGACCACCCACCGCTGCGTCCGCCCTGCCTCCGAAACCGATAAGCCGTGGAGGTGCCCTGACTGCGGCCTGCTCTGGGAGGCGCTCCCGCACCAACCAGTCACCCACGTCGAACCAGAGCCGCCCAAGACCAGGCTGGACAAGAACAGCGTGGCCCTCATCATGGTCGTGGCCGCGGTACCTTTGGCGTCCTACACCCAAGAGCCCGCCCTGATCGCCGCGCTCTGCATCGTCGGGCTGGTCGGAGTCGCCTGGTGGTTCTGGTTAACGTTCCGAAAATGAGACGGTTGCTGCCAACTCGCAATGGGGCGGACATATGCAAGACTCTCGCTGAACGCGAAAGCAGCCCTCCGCCGCCACCGCGAATGCGCTCGCGGGGGGCTCGCCGAGGCGCTGCGGGGCGGGAACCGGCAGAGGAGGGCGCGAGGCGAGGGCGGGCAGCCAGGTGTGCTCCTTGCGCAGCAGCGCGTCCGCTGACTGCGTCGCCCAGGGGAACTGGACGGCGAGGTCGTCGCCGAGCCGCGACAGCTGGTTGTCCCAGCCACGCGCGCCAAGCAGCAAAGGGTTCCCAGGCGCCCATGTCCTGAGATGATTTCGCCGATGAAGTTCTCAGCGATGTCACCTTCAAGCGGAAACGATCGCTGTTGCAGCAGACCGGCAAACGCTGACGCGCCAGGCGGGTGACCTTTCGCGCCCCCGGTGTCTGCGAAGAGGCACTACCTCCTGATCCCCAGAGGCAGGTACGAGCCAGTCCAAGCGGGGATGCCCGAGCCCGGCAATGTCCGCTCTTGGCCGACGTGAGTGCGTTGAGGGTCTGCGTGGACAATCCGAACTTTGTCGGAGATGGCGCCCATCATGTGCCGGCGCAGCCGGGGTCTCTCCTGACAGAGGGTGTGGTCTCGGCTAGCCGGTCGGCAAGGAAGCGCTGTTCTGGCTCAGTCTGCGCGAGGTCGAGCGCCCGGCGGTAGGCATGGTGGGCCTCGCCGTCGCGGCCGGCGCGACGCAGGAGCTCGGCGCGGGTGGAGTGGAAGTATCGGTAATGGTCGAGGTCGAGGCGGTCGAGGATGGCAAGGCCGGCTTCGGGGCCGTCGATCTCGGCCACGGCGATGGCCCGGTTCATCTCGACGATCGAAGAGCGGGTCTGTCTGGCGAGCGTCTGGTACAGCGCGGCGATCTGCCGCCAGTCACGGGGCTCATGCAGGTGCAGGTCGGCGATGGCCGCTTGGACCAGGTAGGGCCCGGTGCGCCCTCGTGCCATGGCCCGCTGCAGCAGCGCTCGGCCCTCGTCGATCTGCTCCGTGTCCCACCGGGTACGGTCCTGGTCGTCGAGGGGGACGATCTGCCCGTCGCGCAGGCGGGCCGCTTTGCGCGCGTCGTGCAGCAGCATCAGCGCCAGCAGCGCGAGTACGTCAGGTTCGTCCGGCATCAGGTCGGCGAGCGCCCGGCCGAGGTGGATCGCTTCCGCGGCGAGGTCGACGCGGCCGCCGCCCCAGCCCTGGTTGAAGATCAGGTAGACCACGGCGAGGACGGCCGCCAGCCGGTCGGGTAGCTGGTGATCGGGCGGCAGGGCGAACGGGATGCCCGCGTGACGGATCTTGTGTTTGGCCCTGGTCAGTCGCTTGCTCATGGTCTCGAACGGGACGAGGAACGCAAGCGCGATCTCGTCGGTGGACAGGCCGCCGAGGGTGCGCAGGGTGAGCGCCACCTGCGCCTCGAGGGCGAGCGCCGGGTGACAGCAGGTGAAGATCAGCTCCAGCCGCTCGTCCGGGATGGTGGCGGCGTCATCCATGAGTGCCTCCGGTGGCTGTGGCCCGGTCTCGATGTCGCGGGCGAGCAGCTTCGTCTTGTCGGCCAGGACCTGCTGGCGGCGCAGGTTGTCGATGGCGCGGTTGCGCGCGGTCGTGATGAGCCAGCCGATGGGGTTGGCCGGTTCTCCGTCGCGTGGCCAGCGTTCGGCGGCGATGGCGAACGCTTCGGCGGCCGCGTCCTCGGCCAGTTCGATGTCGCCGAGGATCCCGACCAGTGTGGCCAGCACGCGACCCCACTGGTCGCGGAAGACGGCGTCAAGCGCCACGGAAGCGTCCGTCGAGGATGGGCCGCACCTCGATCGCGCTGCCGGGTCTGGTCTCCTGGAGCAGTTCCTTGGCGATGGCGAGTGCCCCGTCGAGGTTGTCGGCCTCGATCAGGATCAGGCCGGCGAGGTACTCCTTGCTGTCGATGAACGGTCCGTCGGTCAGCGGCATCCGTCCTTCGTCGTTGCGCAGCGTCGTCGCCGACTCCGCAGCGTGGAGCCGTGCCCAGCCGGTGACGTTCGGCCGGTCGAGCTGGGCGGCAAGGGCACTCGGAATCGGGCGCGCTGCCCGGTCCGTGTCCTCCGTCGGGGTGTAGGCCAACAACGCGTACTGCATGAGTCCTCCAAGTCACGGGTCGGTGCCGCGTCAAGTATCAGACGAACAGCGTCGCCGTGGACGGACAGCAACCGCCGACAGATTTTTCCCGCGGTGGTGTCCGTCCGGCGCTTGGCCGTTCGTCACTGCTGTAGATCCGCCCGAGAGGAGGCGGCGAGGGCGCTGGAGGAGCCGATGACGAACGCCCGATCCCCGTCCACCGTGACCGCGATCCGGCCGCGCTGGGTGCTGGGCCTGACGACCGCCCCCCAAGCAACCGCCCACACCGACCCGGCCGGCGTCCTCGTCGCCGCCTGACCGAAGGGACCCACAATGCCTGACATCCTGCACCGCATCAGCATCGACGCCCCGCCGAAGCGGGTACACGACCTCATCGCCAGCACCGACGGCATCGCCCGCTGGTGGACCGGGCGGCCGCTCACTGGGGAACACACCACCGGCTCCAGCTTCAGTGTCTACTTCGGCGACGCCGAGCAGCCCGCCGCCGTCATGCAGGTCCTGACCGACACCCCGGACCAGGTGGTGTGGCGGGTCACCGACGGACCCGACACCTGGATCGACACCGGGATCACCTTCACCCTCCGACCCCGCGGCCATGGCGGCACCACTCTTCTGTTCACCCACGCCGGCTGGCAACAGGCCGGCGAATTCATGAGCGGATGCAGCACCAACTGGGGCGCCTACCTGGCCAGCCTCAAGACCGGCGCCGAAAGCGAGGCGTTCGCAGCCTACCCCGCCGGCGAAATCAGCCGCTGGGACTGAACACAGCCCAGAGAAGCGCCGACCTACCACTCATCCTCGGGCCGGCTCTTCACCCGGCTTCGACCTGCTGGACGCGGCGTCCATCGATACTCCGTCCCAGCCGCCAGATAGATGATCTCTAATTCCACAGAATCTCAGAGAATGTGCTGTTCCTACGTCAACCCAACCCAACCAACTGAGGAGGATCGATGACCACCGAACCCACGCCCAGCCCGAAGGCCGCGCGGCTCGAGCGTACCTACGACGCTCCGGCGGAGCTCATCTGGGAGCTGTGTACCACCGCCGCCGGCCTCGAGGAGTGGTGGGCCCCCGATGGCTTCGAAACCCGGGTGAGCGAGCTCGAGCTCAAGCCCACCGGTCAACTGCGGTACACCATGACCGCGACCGCGCCGGAACAGGTCGCGTTCATGCGGAACGCCGGCATGCCGCTCTCGAGCGAGTTGCGTAAGACGTTCACCGAGGTCGCACCGCCGACCCGTCTCGCCTACCTGTCGCTGATCGACTTCGTGCCCGACCACGAGCCGTATGAGCACCTGACGACCATCGACATCGAGCCCGCCGGTGACCACACGAACGTGGTCATGACGGTCGATCCCCTCCACGACGAAACCTGGACGCAGCAGCACCGCGCCCATCGCGGCGACGAACTCGACAACCTCGAGGCGGCGATCAGGCGCCGCACAATGTGATCGCACTGCCCGAGCCGACGTGGGAGACGCGGCCGCTGCGGGAGGACGAACGCATCCAGCTCGGCCAGGCCTGTCGGCGTTGGCGTCGGGGACGGAGCTGAAGGTGGTGCAGGGCACGCTTGGGCATGCCGGCATCGTGCTGACCGCCGACACCTACGTCTCGATGCGGCCGCAGCTCTACCACGACAGCGCACGGGCGACCGCGCGGTTGGTGCTCAAGGCAGTGCGAGCGACCAACCGCAAGATCGGCAAGGCGCGGGCTGGGCGTGAGATGCAGCTGAACTGCTTGGATGGGGTTTTCGGAAGGCGCAATGACGCGGACGACCGACCTATCGACGAAGCAGATGCTCTCCGAGCGTGTTCACGCCCGGCTCCGGGAAGCGATCATGAGGGGCGCGTACGTCCCGAGCGAAGCGCTCAAGCCACAGGAGCTTGCCCAGCAGCACCAGGTCAGCCTGGCGGTCGTCCGCGAAGCCCTGGTAGGGCTGGTCGGCGAGGGCGTCGCGGTGCGGCTGCCCAACCGCGGCTTCGCCGTCCCCGCCTTCTCCGACCGACGCTGGCAGGAGATCGCCGAGGCGCGCCGCACGATCGAACCGGTCATGCTGCGCATGGCGATCGAGCGCGGCGATCTCGACTGGGAAGCACGGGTGCGCGCGGCCCACCACCGGCTGGTCCGCACCCCGGTGTACGTGCCGGAGGAAGGCGAGTACTACAGCAGCGCGTGGTCCGAAGCCCACCGCGTCTTCCACCGGACCCTGCTGGAGGGATCCGGCAACCCTGTGCTGCTGAACACCTTCGACAGACTGTGGACGGCCAGCGAACTGGCCCGCCGCTGGTCTGCCCACCGCACACCCGACCGCGACGGCACCGCCGAACACCGCCGCCTGGAGGAGGTGGTCCTGGCCCGCGACGCCGACACCGCCGCCGAAGTACTGGCCAAGCACCTGACTCTGACCGCCGCGGGCCTGACCTCCTGCTCGTACGACAAACAGAGGGAAGGATTCTGACGCCTATCGCCGTACGGCGCCGCCCAATTTGTTGGACGACCCCCGGAAGCGAGAACGGAGTGTTGGCCGCCGAAGTGGGGTTGCGCCTGCCGATAGTTGCGTCCGCCCAGTTCACGGGCATGTGGGGCTATGCGTGGCGTGCGCGAGCTCCGGCCCTCAGTAGAGGGGAGACGCATGCGGCATGATGATCGACCGTGCTCCTCCGCCTGGCCTATCTCGCCGTTACGAACGCCTTCACTGCGCTGCGGCTGCTACCCATGGGCGATCGGGACAAGGACGTCGAGATACTCGCCCTGCGCCATCAGATCACCGTGCTTGAACGGCAACTGGGCGCCGATGCCAGGGTGAGGTTCGCGCCCGAGGAGCGGGCTTTCCTGGCCGCGCTGCTGACATCGTTGCCACGTGAGGTCCTGCGCCGGCTGCAGCTGTTCGTACGGCCGCATACCGTCTTGCGCTGGCACCGCGATCTGATGAAACGGCGTCACGCCCGTGCCTGCCGGCCGAACCGGCGAGGTCGCCCGCCCACCGTCCACTCCATCCGTGTCCTCATTCTGCGGCTGGTTCGCGAAAATCCCTCGTGGGGGTATCGGCGGGTGCACGGTGAGCTCATCACGCTCGGCATTAAGATCGCCCCGTCGACGGTCTGGGAGATCCTCAAGCAGGAAGGGCTTGATCCGGCGCCCGAGCGGGCGTCCACCACGTGGGCTGACTTCCTGCACTCGCAAGCCGATGCCCTGCTGGCCGGTCCATGATTCGTCCTGGAGGTCCCGGTCCTCGTTAGGGGGCAGAAGGACCGCCCTGCCGCCGTCGAGGAGGTCTTGGACATCCTCACCGACGGCTGGCGGCCACCGGACAGGCCGACCGAGTCACGGACCGGATGAGGTGACGGTCTCTCACTGGCCGCGTTCGGCCGATACGCCCGTAAGGAAGACCGAGATGGCATCGTCGATCAGCATCTCGCCCTGAGACGTCGTGATCCGTTGGGACGTGACGAGCGCCGAGATGCCCTGAACCGTCGCGGACAGCAGCAGGGTCAGCCGGCCGACGTCGCGTGCGTTGTCCGTGCCCGCTTCGACACCCGCGTTCATGATGTCGGTCATGACGCCGAACAGGCGCTCCGCGGCGTTTCGGACCGCTTCCGAGGGACCGTCGGCCTTCGTCGCGAACATGAGGTCGAGCAGCGCCGGGTCCCGCTCGGCGAACCTCAGGTATGCCGAGGCCGCCGCGTGAAGGGCGCGGGCCTGGTCCGCCGGCACCTGCGAAGCGGCATCGCGAATCTGGTCGGCGAGCCGGACGAAGCCCCGTTCCGCCAGTGCATCGAGCAGGGCGCTCCGGTCGACGAAATGACTTCGGGGAGCTCCATGACTGACGCCGGCCTCACGCGCCAGTTCCCGGAGGGACAGCGCATCGATCCCACGCTCACGAAGCACCGCCTCCGCCTGTTCGAGCAGCACGGCACGGAGATTGCCGTGATGGAAAGGCCTATGAGACATGGCTTCATCCTAGTGAAAATAGACGTTGACTAGTTACTAGACATTGCCTAGTCTCGCAGCTGCGGTTCGCATGACCCGACGACCCAGATAAGCGATCTGGTAACGGAAAGAGGCCCGGAGATGTCCCATCAGAACACCGCGCTGTGGCTGCCGAAGCGAGGCGCGCGCTTCGAGGTGGGCCCCGCCCCCTACACGCCTCCGGCGGCGAACGAGGTCGTCGTCCGCGTGCGGGCGATCGCCGTGAATCCCATCGACGGCATACCGGGCCTCCTGTACCGCCTGGCCCTGCCCTGGCTGACCTTTCCGGCCGTTGTGGGCTCGGACGTCGCCGGCGAAGTCGTCGAGACCGGTTCTGGCGTGACACGGCTTCGGCCGGGCGATCGCGTCCTCGGGCACGCGTTCGGCGTCGAGAAGTCGCAGAACCGCGCAGCCGAGAGCGCCTTCCAGCACTATGTCGTGCTCATGCAGCACATGGTCGCCCCCATCCCCGACTCGCTGCCCTTCACACAGGCGGCCGTGCTCCCGCTAGCCCTCTCGACCGCCTCGACCGGCTTGTTCCAGCAGGACCACCTGGGGCTGGCGATCCCAGGTGAACCGGACCTCTCCAACCCCGTCGACCGGTCGGAGACGGTGCTCGTATGGGGCGGTTCGACAAGCGTCGGGGCCAACGCGATCCAGCTCGCCCGCAACGCCGGCTACCAGGTCGTGGCCACCGCCTCGCCGCACAACTTCGACTACGTCCGATCCCTGGGCGCCGCCGAGGCCGTCGACCGCAGCAGCCCCACCTCCGTCGAGGAAATCGTGGAGCGGATCGGCGGCAGTCCGCTCGCAGGCACGCTCGCGATCGGATCCAGGTCGCTCACGAAGACGATCACGATCGCGGCCAGGACCGCGGGCAGCAAGCGGATCGCCTCGGCGCAGCCCGCACTGTTCACGCGCATCACGGGACGGCACGCGCGGCGGCTCGGTGTACGGGTGAGCAGCATCTGGGGCGGCACTTTGAAGGACAACGAGGTCGGACCGGCGATCTACGTCAGCTTCCTGCCGACCGCACTCTCCACCGGCGCCTACCGCGCCGCACCGGACGCGACCGTCGTCGGCCACGGACTCGCACACATCCCTGACGCGCTGCAACAGCTCAAGAACGGCGTCTCCGCGAAAAAGCTCGTCGTCACCCTCTGAGCCCTCGAACGGTTTACGGACCACCGAGGCCTGGACAAGGTCCGGAACTGACGCGTCAGCGAAGTGTTCCGCTTTCTTATCCGCGATCGGGACGCCAAGTTCACCGCCGTCTTCGATGAGATCTTCGCCGCCGTGGGCATCACGGTGTTGATACGCCGCCGCGGACACCGAGGGCGAACGCCATCTGCGAACGCGTGATCGGCACCATACGCCGCGAACCACTGGAAAGGATCTTGATCCTTGGCGAACGCCACCTGGCCTTGGTGCTTGGCGAATACCTGATCCACTACGACGGGCACAGACCCCACCAATCTCGCCACCAGCGACCCCCGGACTCCGAAACGCAGCCCGTCCGAGATGTGGAGGTGGGTCAGCGGCTCGAGCCCGATTGTGCGGTCCTGGCCTGTCGGGTCGAGCCGGGCGAGTACCGGTGGTGGCCGCCGTTGCGGATGCGTGGGAACGCCGCGAGACACGGTGACCAGGCAGCTGGCGCACGAGCCGTTCGGGTGGCAGCCGACGCGGTGCTGACCGAAGGTCGCCGCGTGCTGATCAGCGACCCGCACCGTCTCGACGGCGTGCAGGTCATCGGCGTCGACGAGCACGCGTGGCGACACACCCGTCGCGGGGACAAGTACGTCACGGTGATCATCGACCTGACACCGGTGCGTGACGGCACTGGCCCGGCGCGGTCGCGGTCATGGATCCCTTCCACGTCGTAGCACTGGCCGGCGACGCCCTCGACCGATGTCGGCAGCGTGTTCAGCAACAGACCTGCGGGCACCGCGGGCGCACCGGTGACGCCGACGTGCCGGCCTACTTCGAGCGGGCCGGCACCAGCAACGGACCGACCGAAGCGATCAACGGCCGCCTGGAACACCTACGCGGCTCCGCGCTGGGCTTCCGCAACCTCGCCAACCACATCGCAAGATCACTCCTCGAGGCTGGCGGGTTCAGACCACAACTACACACTCAGATCGGATGAGCCCGGAAAGTTTTGAAAGAAATCCGGGAGGCGTGTCGGATCGGGACGGTGGTGTTCGTAGCAGGGGTGAGGCCGCCACAAGGCGCGCGCGACCAACTTCCCGCAAGGAGACACCATGACTGCCACGTACACCTTCGACATCTTCTCCACGCTCGACGGCTTCGCCAACCACAACGGCGACTGGGGCGGCTACTGGGGCAAGCAGGGCCCCGAATTCCTCGCGTATCGCGCCGCTGCCTACCGCGACCCGCTGCGCATGGTGCTCGGGGCCAAGACCTACTCGTCGAATGCGCCGTTCCTTAACGCAGGCTTCGACCGCAGCCTGTTCGACGGGTGGATCACGCGCATGTTCGACTCCCCGGTCACGGTGCTCTCCAGCCGGCTGACCGAGCCGCTCGAGTGGCCGGACACGACCATCGAGTCCGGCGATCCTGTCGAGGTGGTCACGCGCCTCAAGGCCGAATCCGATGTGCCGCTGCGCTCCCACGGCAGCCTGACGCTCAACCGGGCGCTGCTGAACGCCGGCCTGATCGACACCATCGAGGTGACGGTCTTCCCAGTGATCTCCGGGACGACCGGCGTGGACCGGATCTTCGACGGTGCGGGCGACTTCGACCTCGAGCTGCTCGAGGCCCGGACCTTCGACGGCCACACGCAGGTGCTGACCTATCGGCCGACCCGACACAGTTGATCGGCGACGGGGCGGCGTTGATCCATCGCCCAAGCGAATTGGGCGCCAAAGTTCGAGCCGATCAAGCAGCCCTTCACGCTTACGATCCAATGTACGAGGAAGTGACAGCGGCGCACTACCAGGCCCACTGACCGCTGTCAGCCGTCACGTCGGCGACGCTACGCCTCCCCCGTGCGCCCCTGATGTCCACCGAATCGAGATCTTGTAGCCGCCCGTCGGCCGGAACCTCCGAGCCGCGAAACCCGCCATCACGCCTCCACCATGGCGTGAGTGTGTACGTCAAAGCGCATGATTGTGCTCCTTTGCTACACGGGCTAGCCCCAGAGCGCGCCCAGGCGGCCGGCCGCTCGTCGCACCTCGGCATACGAACGGGCAGAGCTCTTGGCTTGGCTGGCGATGTTGGACCCAAGGGCGGCTGAGATGATCGTCCGGACAGTGGTCCACCGGTTCTGGTAGCGGACCTGCCGGCCGACCCAGGAAAGGGCGTCCGCTTCGGGTTTCCAGGCCGCCTCATAACGGGCAGCGGCGGTATCCAGCGGCCCTGCCGCCAGGCACTGGTCGAGCACCATCGCCGACTCCAGGGCCGCGTTGCCACCCTGGCCGATCGGCGGGTAGGCGGCAGCGGCGTCGCCGAGCAGTACCGCCCGGCCGCCGTGCAGGTTCGAGCAGATCAGCCGCTGGCCCAGGTGGACGCTCTCTCGTCGGGAGAACGCGGCGATCGCCTGCTCGCTGGTCAGATCCCGGGCGCGTGGGACGTGCCGACCCAGCCAGGCGGCGGCCTGCTCGGGGGAGGTGAAGGAGGCCGGCTTGTTCACCCCGATCACGCACAGCCAGCGCACGCCATCCGATCTGCCCTCGTCGGTGGTCACCCCCGCGACGGCGAACGGACTGAACGCCAGGCCGTGGAGGTAGCGCTTGTCCAGCCGGTCACCGACCCGGTCGAGTTCCAGGATGGTCCCGTAGTTCGGGACGCTGGAGGTCTCGACGGTGAAGCCCTCGATCTGCTCCTGCATGGCCGTACGCACCGCCGAGCCCGCACCGTCGGCGCCGATGAGGAGGTCGAAGCGCCGTCCGGCCACCTCACCCGCGTGGATCTGAACGTACGCCGACGAGGTTTCGGCAGGCGCACAAGCGCGCGGGCCTCGCCGGCGAACTCGGCTGTTTCGACCTCCGCCGACCTTGGAGAGCGGGTGCGGGTGGCCGAGCAATAGTGACGCAGGCGGCGACGCTCCCTTGCTGCCTTCGCCGACGCGCTGTCGGCGCTCGGATGAGATCTACTTCATCCAGCCGGCCTTGTTGAAGTCGTCGGAGGACAGGCCGCCGGCGCCGAAGTTGGCCAGGCCCTTACGGACCGCGAGGATCTGCGGGCGCTGGTAGAGCGCGATCGAGTGCCCGAGTGACCAGACGAGCGCGTCGGCCTGGTTGTACAGCTTGAGGGCTTCGGCCCTGTCGGTGGCGACCTGGGCCTTCTTCAGCAGGTCCACCAATTCGGGCGAGCTGACCCGGCCGTAGTTTTGGAAGACGTTGTCGCCGTCGGGCGCCTGGTATTGCGCGTAAGCCTCCGACAAGTAGATCTGGTCCACGTTGCGGAAGGAGACCAGGTCGAAGTTGCCGCGGTTGACGTACTTCTCGAAGTAGTCGTTGCCGGGCACCTTGTCGATCGTGAGCTGGATGCCCACCTGGCCGAGCATCTGCTGCATCAGCGTGGCCTGGTCGATCTGCTGCTGGGTGGCGTCGGCCGAGATGACGAACGATAGCTTGAACGGCTGGCCGTCCTTGGTGCGCGGGTTGCCATCGGCCCATCCGGCGTCCGTGAGGAGCTTCTTCGCGCCCTCAACGTCGAGCTTGCCCCATTCGCCGGAGGTGTCCTGGTAGCCCTCCTGGTTCGGCATGAAGAAGTGGTTGCCGACGGGCTTGGGATCGACGGGCAGGCCCTTCAGCGAGACCGTGGCGATGGCCTGCCGGTCGATGGCCTTCTCAACCGCGTTACGGACCTTCTGATCGGCCAGCGGGCCGCGGCCGCCGTTCAGGAGGACGATGACCTCGTCCCAGCGGGCGCCGACGCGGATGTCGGTGGCGGGGTCGTTCTTGACCCGCTCGTAGGCCTCGGTGCGGACGGCGCTGGTGTAGTCGATCTCCTTGTTGAGGTAGGCGTCGAGTTGGGCGGCTGGGTCAAGGGCGCGGAAGACGATCGTGTCGAGCTTGGGCGGGGTGCCCCACCAGCTGGTGTCGCGCACCGCGGTGACCGTCTGCGCGGTCTTGTCGTAAGTGCCGATCTTCCATGCGGCGCTGGTGATCGGTACCTTCTCTATCCAGTGCTTGTTGAACTTCTCGGGAGTGTCGTATTCGGCCGCGGGGAAGAGCACCTTGAACAGCGACTGCCAGTCGGCGAACGGCTGCGCGAACGTCACCTTCACCTCAGCGGCGTCGGCCCCCTGCTCCACCTTGCTGACCAGCTCGTAACCGGCCGAGCTGGCAATCAGGTAGCGCTTGTCCTTGCCGTTGAGGGCGTTCCACTGCGCCTCGAAGTCCTTGTACGACAGCGGCTTGCCGTCGGACCACTTGGCCTTCGGGTTCAGCTTGTAGGTGATGACCTGCGGGGAGGTTGAGGTCACCTCGGCTGAGATCAGGTAGTCGGGGTTGGCGTGCGGCACGCCCTTGGCGTCGTTCAGGAACAGCGTGGGCTCCACCAGCGAGGTGATCGCCTGCGCGTCACCCTGCGTGCCGTCCACCTGGTTGCTGTTGTACTGCGTGATCCACTGCTGGATCGCCATGTGCAGGGCTCCGCCGTCCTTCAGCTTGTCCGGCGGCTGCGGGTTGACGCCGGAAGCGTTGGCCGCCAGCGGTGTGGTGCTGGGGGCCGCGGACGATGTGGAGGGGTTCTGTCCACCCGCGCAGGCGGAAACCGCCAGGGCGAGTGCGGCGACCATGACGGGCAGCTTTATTCTCAACGGAAGCTCCTATTTATCCAAAAACCTATCTGAACTGTAGGATAGCCTGTGACGCTGGGAGGATCTTCGTGCTGGGCTACCTCGGCAGACGAGCCGGGTACTACGTCGTGTTGCTCCTGGTAGCGGTCTTCATTTCGTACGCCCTGGCGTCGGCGAGCATGAATCCCAGGGCCTATTTCGAGGGCAGGCGCCCGCAGCCGACCGCGGAGATGGTCGATGCGCAGCTCACCGAACTCGGGATCAACGACAAGGTCCCCTTTCTCCAGCGTTTCGGCACCTGGGCGGGAAAGGCCGTCACGGGCGACCTCGGCAGGACGATCGACGACACCTCAGTCAACGACGAGTTCGGTCGCCGAGTCGGGGTGAGCCTGCGGTTGCTACTCCTCGGCACGCTGGTCGGGACCGTGGCCGGTGTGCTGGCGGGAGCGTGGGGGGCGATCAGGCAGTATCGCTTCTCCGACCGGGCCGTCACGGCGATCTCGTTCATCCTGCTGTCGACGCCGGTGTTCCTGCTGGCGACGCTGTTGAAGATCGGCACCACCTGGCTGAACGACAACGTGGGCCACCTGATCGACTTCACCGGCGAGAAGTCGCCCGACCTGCAGGGCGGGTTCCTCGTCCAACTCGGTGACCGGGCCGGGCACCTGCTGCTGCCCACGCTCTCGATCGCGCTGGGGACCATCGCCGCCTACAGCCGCTACCAGCGCGCCACCATGCTCGACGTGCTGGCCTCCGACTACCTGCGCACCGCTCTGGCCAAGGGCATCCACCCGAGGACGGCCATGCTCAGGCACGGCCTGCGGACCGCGCTGGTGCCGATGACCACCTTCTTCGCATTCGGGTTCCTCGGCATCTTCACCGGCGCGGCCTTCACCGAGCGGATCTTCGGCTGGCACGGCATGGGCGACTGGTTCATGAACGCCGTCGGCCGCAACGACCTGAACTCCGTGGTCGCCGTCAACCTCTTCGCCGCCGTCGTCATCCTGCTGTCGGGCTTCGTGGCCGACATCCTGCTCGCCGTCCTCGATCCCCGGGTGCGTCACGCATGATCACACTTCGCCGCTTCGTCAAGTCGAAGGGTGTCCTGGTGGGCGCCCTGGTCATCGTGCTGCTGTTCCTCCTGGGTTTCCTCGGTCCGGTGATCAGCCCGTGGACGCCCACCCAGGTCGACTACCTGTCGATCCGTTCGGCTCCCTCGGCGGCGCACTGGTGGGGGACCAACAGGATTGGCCAGGACATCTTCTCGCAGACCACGTATGGGCTCCGCAAGTCGCTCATCATCGGCCTGGTCGTGGCCCTGTTCTCGACCGTGCTCGCCTCGCTGGCCGGCGCCGCGGCCGGGTATCTCGGCGGCTGGACAGACCGGGCGCTGCGCTTCTGCATCGACCTGCTCCTGATCTTTCCCGGGTTCCTGATCATCTCGATGGTGTCACCGCGGCTGAAGGGAGCGGGCTGGCTGGTCTTCGCGCTCCTCCTCGGATTCCTCGGATGGATGATCAGCGCCAGGATCGTCAGGTCGATGACGCTTTCCCTGAAGGAACGCGACTTCGTGCGGGCGGCCGAGCTCATGGGCGTCCCGAGGTTTCGGATCATCGCCCGGCACATCCTGCCCAATGTCGCGTCGTTCCTGATCATCGACACCACGATCGCGGTCGGCGGCGCGGTCATGAGCGAGACCGCGCTCTCCTACTTCGGGTTCGGCGTTCAGCCGCCCGACGTCTCCCTGGGCACATTGATCGCCGACGGCACCGAGGCCGCCATCGGCTACCCGTGGATGTTCTATTTCGCCGCCGGCCTCCTCATCGTCTTCGTGCTGGCGATCAGCCTCGTCGGGGACGGCCTGCGCGACGCGCTCGACCCCACCAGCGAGGCCGCCCGTCCCAAGCGGGGTACGGTGGCGGCGCTTCCACGCTCCGAAGCGCCTTCCGACGACGTGGTCCTCAGCGTCCGTGATCTTACGGTCCGCTTCGGCGACGCCGTCGCCGTCGACTCGGTGAGCTGGGACCTGCGCCGCGGCGAGGTACTCGGCATCGTGGGTGAGTCGGGCTCGGGCAAATCCGTGACGGCCCTGGCCGCGATGGGACTGCTGC
This sequence comes from Nonomuraea sp. NPDC049784, assembly GCF_040659615.1. Lineage (NCBI taxonomy): Bacteria > Bacillati > Actinomycetota > Actinomycetes > Streptosporangiales > Streptosporangiaceae > Nonomuraea > Nonomuraea sp. NPDC049784. The sequence continues at coordinate 4,501 of NZ_JBFAMX010000084.1, read as the reverse complement.
CCGCCACGGCCACGGTCAAGGGTTCGGTACGACTCGGCGACACCGAACTGATCGGCGCCGACGTACGCACCCTCATGCGGGCCCGCGGTGCCAGGGTCGCCATGGTCTTCCAGGATCCGCTGTCGGCCTTCACCCCCGTCTACCGGATCGGCGTCCAGATCGCCGAGGCGCTACGTGCCCACACGGACCTGAGCAGGGAGGAGGCCCATGCCAAGGCCGTCGAGCTGCTCAGGTCGGTCGGCATCCCCGAGCCCGAACGGCGGGCCGAGTCCTACCCGCACGAGTTCTCCGGCGGCATGCGCCAGCGCGCCATGATCGCCATGGCCATCGCCAACGACCCTGACGTGATCCTCGCCGACGAGCCCACGACCGCGCTGGACGTCACAGTCCAGGCTCAGGTGCTCGACCTGCTCCGCAGGGCGCAACGCGAGACGGGCGCGGCCCTGGTCCTGGTCAGCCACGACCTCGGCGTGATCGCGGGAATCGCCGACAGGGTCGCGGTGATGAACAGGGGCGTGGTGGTGGAGGAGGGCGGGGCGGATCGGGTGTTCGCCCGGCCGCGGGAGCCGTACACCAAGGATCTGCTGGCGGCGGTGCCGCGGCTGGACGCGGCCATCGAGCCGCGCAGTCCCGCGCGGGGGGCGCCGCTGGTCGAGGTGACCGGCTTGCGCAAGACCTTCCCGCTGATGCGCGGGTCGGCGTTCAAACGCAGGGTCGGAACCGTCTACGCCGTGGACGGCGTGGATCTGACCGTCAGGCCAGGCGAGACGCTGGGGCTGGTGGGCGAGTCGGGGTCCGGGAAGACCACCACGCTGTTCGAGATCCTCGGGATGCCAGGGGTCAGCAGAGACGCGCAGATCGTCTTCCAGGACCCAATGTCGAGCCTCGATCCGAGGATGACCGTGGGCGCGATCATCGCCGAGCCGCTGCGTGCCAAGGGGCTGCCCGTCGACAGCGTGCCCGAACTGCTCGAGCAGGTCGGGCTGAAGGCCGAGCACGCCGACAGGTTCCCGCACGAGTTCTCCGGCGGGCAGCGCCAGCGCATCGGCATCGCCCGCGCGCTGTCGGTCCGGCCCAAGCTGGTCGTGCTCGACGAGCCGGTCTCCGCGCTGGACGTGACCGTGCAGGCGGGCATCCTGGACCTGCTCGTCCGGCTCCGCGACGAGCTGGGGCTGGCCTACCTGTTCGTCTCACACGACTTGGCCGTGATCCGGCAGATCTCCGATCGGGTGAGCGTGATGTATCTCGGCAGGACCGTCGAGACCGGCGACACCGCGACCGTGCTGAGCGATCCCCTGCATCCCTATACCAGGGCGCTCATCTCGGCCGTGCCGATCCCGGACCCGGCCGTCGAGCGTGCCCGCGAGCACCTGCTCCTGCCGGGCGACCCGCCGAGCCCCTTCGAACGCCACCAGGGATGCCCGTTCCGCGGCCGTTGCCCGGTATACGCGGGCCTGCCGTTCCCGGACAGGCAGCGGTGCGAGACCGAGTCGCCCGCGCAGGAGGAGCGCCGCTCAGGCCATCTCGTGGCTTGCCACTTCGCTGTGCGAGGCCTTCTTTCCTCGCTCGGTTGAGATCACCAGCCCGACTCCGACCTGGATGACCAACCCGCCCACAAGGGTCTGGGTGGTCACTGTCCCGCCCAGCACCAGCGTGCCCAGCGCCACCTCCACCACTGGGTTGACGTCGGCGTAGGTGGACACCAGCGAGATCGGGGCGTTGCCCAGCGGCGGCTGTCAGGCCGGCGCGACGCCGCTCGCCACCCCCAAGGAAGCCATCGTTACGTGCCAGTTTTGACGCGGTACAGGCTGGACCGCCGACGGGGTGATCATCTACAACATCAACAACGGCGGGAAGGGAGACATGCGCTGGGAGCTCGGCGGCTCCCCCTCCACCTCCCTCGCGCCGGACGGAACGGAGACGACAGAGCCGTCCACGGAGGCGCCCGCTTCCCCGTGAGTGGCGTCCGCTGATAGGGCTCGATGGCGGGCGCCCGATGACGGCGAGGGGCCGCCTCCCCGCGAGGGAGGCGGCCCCAGATGGAATCGCGGCTCAGCGCAGGCCGTAGGCGCGGATGATCGTCTGCGTCACGGTGGCCCCCTGCTCGTCGGCCGCCTTGGCGCGCAGCGAGACGAAGGCCGCGCCACGCGGGTTGCGGATCTTGGCGGTGCCGTGCTTCACGGTGACGGGCCGCCAGGTGGCGCCGTCGTCGAACGACGCCTCCAGACTCCTCAGGGAGGCGGGCGACGGCGCGGCTCCCGGGCTGCGCTCGACCGCGATGGTCAGCCTCGTCTGCTGCCCGGTGCGGGCACGGTTGCTCAGGTCGAGGCCGTGCGCCTCGGCACGCACCGCCATCAGCGGCAGCACCGTGATCTCCTCAGTCGTGTCCGACTCGAACGTCCACTCCGTATCGATCCGGGTCGAGAGCCCGGCGTAGGGACGCTCCCTGAGCACGGTGCCGCGCAGAGTGTAGACGCCCGTCCCCGCGGGCACGGCGGCCGTCGGCTGCCACAGGCCGACGGGCGACCAGCGCTTGAGCAGCTTGCCGTCGCGCTCCAGGTCGAGCGTGCCGGTGGCGCCCCAGTCGGTGCCGGTGGCGCCGGCCTGCGTGTCGATGAACCACTGGATGCCGTAGGAGGAGTTCAGCCCCATGGTGTCGCCGAGCCTGGCCAGGCCGTCGGTCACCATGGTCGGGCCGATGACGCCCGCGTTCCACACCAGGTGGTTGTTCTTCCGAGGGCCGAACTCGTGCTGCGCGGCGGTCAGCGACATGCGCCCCTCGACCCTGATGCGGTCGTTCCAGAGGCCGGCCGTCCGGTAGTCGTCCACCCTGGAGGGGAAGGCGACCGGCTGGTCGAAGGTCGGCGTGGGGTGGCCGTCGGCGGGGGTGGAGCCGCTGTCGCCGGCGGCGGGCGAGCCCTGGGCGCGGTAGTCGATCCTGACCTTGGTCAGCCGGTCACGGGTGGTGCTGTAGGAAAGGTCGGCGGGCACGCCGCCCTGGCGCAGGTCGGCCACATGGTAGAAGAAGGGGCTCGGCTGCTGTGCGGTCGCGCCCTTCTTCGCGAACGTGGCGTGTGCCCGGTAGGAGGCCGCGTCGTCTTTCAGCGGGGTCACGTAGAGCGTGCCGAACTGGGCGGGCGTGGCTGCCAGGAGGGAGTAGGAGCGCGCGCCGTCCAGGCGGGGCAGCAGGACACTGGCGGAGAGTGAGACGCCTTCGGCCGCGCTGTCGGCCATCTCGACCCGCACCGGTACGCCCTCGCGGGCGTCCACGATGACGGACTTGTCGGAGTCGAGCGTCACCTGCTCGATCGCCAGCGTGTGGGTGCCGTCGGAGGCGGTGGAGTTCCCGTGCACCACGTAGTAGTCGCCCTCTGGAACGCTGAGAGATCCGGTGCCCCCCGACAGGGTCAGGTAGTGGTTGGCCCCGGTGTAACGCTCGTACACCTCGACCGTGCCCTTGGCGGGCTGGCCCGTCCGGTCGATCGAGCTGACCGTGAGCTTACGCGGGGGGACCGGCGTGTAGTCGGCCAGGATCGTCCGCACCACGTTCTCGCCGCCCTTGGCGACCAGGGCCGTGGCCTGCGCGCCGCGCGGCATGACGTCGTGGACGGTCACCGTGACGGCCGCGCTGCCGTGCGCGGACACGTCGAGGCTCGTCCTGTCGAGGGTGAACATCCCGCCGTTGCCCGGCTGCCCGCCCGGCGACGACGGGGTCTCCACCGTCAGCTTCAGCGTGACGGCGCTGTCGCCGTCATTGGTGTACGTCACCTGGTGGCTCGCCTCGGCGCCCGGTTCCCTGCCCCAGCCCTCGGCCAGCGAGAGATTGGCGGGGGCGGCGGTGACCTGCTGGGCGGTGGCCCTGGCGGCGTCGACCCGGCCCGCGCCCTGGTGGTAGGCGGTCAGCCCCGCGGTGGCGACTGCGGAGCCGATGAGCGCGGCCTTGATCTTCTGGCCGTCCCAATCAGGGTGCCGCTGAGCGACCAGCGCGGCCGCGCCCGCCACGTGCGGGGTCGCCATCGAGGTGCCGCTCATGCCGACGTAGCCGCCGCCGAGCTTGGCGGCGACGATGCCGACACCGGGAGCGGTGATCTCCGGCTTGACGGCGAAGTCGCCCATCCGGGGGCCGCGGCTGGAGAAGTACGCCAGCTTGTCGGAGCGGTCGACGGCGCCGACCGACAGCGCCGCGTCCGCGGTGCCGGGGCTCTCCACGGTGGTGGTGCCGCTCTCACCGGAGTTGCCCGCGGCCACCACGAACAGCGCGCCGGTCTGCTTGGAGAGCTGCCCGATCGTGTACTCCAGCGGGTCGACGCCCGCCGAGTCCTGGCCGCCGATGCTCATGCTCACGATCTTGGCGCCGGCGGTGGTGGCGGCCCACGTCATGCCCTCGATCATCGCGGAGTCGGGGCAGCTGCCGCTTGCGGTGCAGACCTTGCCGACCGCCAGGGTCGCGTCGGGCGCGACGCCCCGGTAGCCGGAGTCGGCGGTGCCGGCGATCGTCGAC
>NZ_JBFAMX010000083.1:0-28711 GCF_040659615.1 Nonomuraea sp. NPDC049784 | reverse complement strand
GCGACGTGGCCGGGGGCGCCGCGGGAGATGTCGAACGTGTCCGCGTCGGGCAGCAGCGCCGGGTCGCGGTTGGCCGCGGGCAGAGCGCAGACGACCAGCTCACCGGGCCCGATGGTACGGCCGCCGAGCTCGACCTCCGTGGTCGTGACCTTGGTGGTGCCCGAATTGACGATGCTCAGCCAGCGCAACAGCTCCTCCACCGCGGCATCGATGCGCTCGGGCTCCTTCCTGAGGAGTTCGAGCTGTTCGGGGTGGCGGAGAAGGGCCAGGGTGCCGAGGGCAAGCATGTTGGAGGTGGTCTCGTGACCGGCGAACAGCAGCAGGGCGCCGATCCCGACGAGCTCGTCCGTCGTCAGGTCGTCGCCGTGCTCGCGTACCAGCATGCCGAGCAGCTCGTCGCCCGGATCCCGCTGGATGCGGCGGACCAGGTCCTCCATGTACGCCCGCGCCTCGAACTGCAGCGCCAGGCGCTCCTCGCCCGGCACCGACATGTCGAGCATCCTGCTGGTGCGGTGCTGGAAACCCTCGCGGTCCTCGTACGGGACGCCGAGCAGCTCGCAGATGACCAGCGACGGGATCGGCAGCGAGAACGACGGCACCAGGTCGGCGGGCGCCCCGGCGGCCTCCATGGCGTCCAGGTGGTCGTCCACGATGCGCCTGATCCGCGGCTCCAGCCTCTGCATCCTGCGGATGGTGAACTCGGGGGTCAGCATCTTGCGCAGGCGCGTGTGCTTGGGCGGGTCCGCGCCGAGCAGGTTGCCCGCCTGCGCCTTGGCGAGCTGCTCCGGGGTCATCTCCGGCGCTCCGGGCAGCCGCGCCACCGTCTGCTCAGCGATCTTGAACCGCTCGGCGTCGCCCAGGACCTCGCGTACGTCCGCGTACCGGGTCACGAGCCAGGCGTCCAGGCCGAACGCGCTTGTGATGCGCACGACCCCCGCCTCGTCCCGGACCGCCGCCAGCTCGGGAGCCGGGTCGAACCCCACCCGCCGCATGTGCGGCGGCATCGCCGAGGACTCGGTCATCGGGAACCTCCGTGGATATTCCGGCCTTCAGGCAGGAGAGGAAATGGACTTCTGCCGAGCGGGGCAGGGATGGGCGTTTCGCGGTCAGGCGATATGCCGTCGAGGCGGTCAGTTCGACGCATCGGTTTGTCCTTGTTCTGGATGCCGTTGGTAGGCATAGCCCTCGCCACGTTGTAGTAGGCGGACGTGCCGGTGGTGGATGCCCTGGACAGTGCCGCGGAAGGTTGCGATGTTGAACTTGCCGGTTGAGCGGACTGCCGCCCGGCCGGTGTGGACCCCGGCGTTCTTGCCGGACGGGACGACGGCGCGTACCAGATCCCCGGTGGCGAACCCCTGAACCTGCTTGATGCGCGGGAGCCGCAGCCGGGGGAAGCCGTGGGCGTCGGTGCGGGTCCGGGCGTAGATGCCGCGTCCGGTGCAGGCCGCGAACAGCACCGTGGCGGGCCATGCGGTCACGCGCCGCACAGCCGGTGCGGGCTGTGCGGTCTCCCCTCGCCCATGTTCCACGCCGGATACGCGGTCACCCGCGAGCCGGTGTCCCGTTTCGTCCCTGCTCCCGGGGGTGTCTGCTGACATCGGTTCCAGAGCGTGCCGCTGAGGAAGCACGGCACGGTGGGTCTGCTGTCCTACGTGAAACGTAGCCATCAAGGATGCACCTCCTGTTCGTGATGGCTCGGGCTGGTCACACCAGAGCCAGCCCGCCCGCCTACGACGACAGACCGTCTACGGCGGGCAAGCCCCGGCCTTCAGGCCGGGGAGCGTGTGACGCAAACCCCTTGATGATCGTCATTGACGCGTCAACGGTAACAATCGGGGAGGTCGGTCTCCAGTGCCCCGCCGCGCGGGGTTCAGACCTTCTGGGAGGCGCGTAAGCGACCCACCACACGGGGTTGCTGTCCCTTGGGTGGGGTGGGGTTGCGGGGGTTTGGCGGCAGGGGGGAACATGCCCCTGATCTTTATGAGAATAGGACGGTTTCCATGGATGTGCCCGAGTCTGTGCCCGTGTTGATCGCCGGAGGCGGGCCCGTGGGGCTGGCCGCCGCCGTGGAGTTGCGCCATCACGGTGTCCGCTGCCTGGTGGTCGAGCCGCGCGAGGAGGTGTCGTGGCTGCGGCCGCGGGCCAAGACGACGTCGGCGCGCTCGATGGAGCTGCTGCGCAGGTGGGGCCTGGCGGAGACGGTACGGGCGCGCGCGCCGCTGGCGGTCTCGTGGTCGGACCAGGCGGTGTTCGTCAACAGCCTGCTCGGACGGGAGATCACCAGGATCGGCGGGTGCTTCGGGCTCGACCTGGTGGGCTCCGACCTGGCGGCCGAGCCAGGCCAGCAGGTGCCCCAGCCGCTGGTGGAGGAGGTGCTGCGCGAGGCCGTCGGCGACGCCCTGCTCACCGGATGGCAGGTGGCCGGGCTCAAGGAGGACGCCGGAGGCGTGTCGGTGCGGATCACGTCCGCGGCGGGCGAGGAGCGCGAGATACGCGCCCAGTACGTGGTCGGCTGCGACGGCCCGCGCAGCGTGACCAGGGCGGCCATCGGCGCCCGCTACGAGGGCCGTCAGGACGCCAGGCCCAACTTCAACGTCGTCTTCCGCGCCCCCGGCCTGGCAGGGCGCATGCCGCACGGCCCCGCCGTGCACTACTGGGTGCTGAACCCGGCCCAGCCGGGCATCGTCGGCCGCCTCGACCTGAAGGACACCTGGTGGTGCATCGCCCAGGGCGTCCCCGCGGAGGGCGCGGACCCGATGCGGCTGGTCCGCAACCTGGCGGGAGCCGGCATCGAGGTCGAGATCCTGGCCACCGACCCCTGGAACGCCCGGATGCTGCTGGCCAACCGGTACGCGAGCGAGCGCGTGTTCCTGGCGGGCGACGCGGCGCACCAGAACCCGCCATACGGGGGGCACGGGTTCAACACCGGGATCGGGGACGCGGTCAACATCGGCTGGAAACTGGCCGCCGTACTGAACGGGTGGGCCCCGGCCACACTGCCGGCCACCTACGAGACCGAGCGGCGCCCGATCGCCGCCGACACCATCGAGGCCGCCGCCGCGAACATGTCCGTCCTCGCCCCCGAGCTCGCGGATCCGGCGCTGATGGGGGACGAGGCCGAGTTCGAGAAGGTGCGCCCGGCCCTGGCGGAGGCCGTGCTGAGGACCAAGGACAACGAGTTCCACAGCCTGGACCTGGTGCTCGGCTACACGTACGCGGGCTCCCCCATCGTCGCGGAAGGCGCCGGCGAGCGCCTGCCGCACCGGTGGCTGGCGCCCGGCGACTCCCTCTATGACCGGCTCGGCCGGGGCTTCAGCGTGGTCGGCGACCAGCGCGCGCCGGGCGCCGCCGTGCTGGCCGAGCAGGCGCGCGAGCTGCGTGTGCCGCTCCAGGCGGTGGACCTGCCCGGCGAGCCCCTGACGCTGGTCCGCCCCGACCAGCACGTGGCCTGGCGCGGCGAGGACCCGGACGGCGCTCTGCACCTGGCGCTCGGCCGGCCTTCAGAGGGGAAGTAGCCCGATCTCCTCCTGCGGATACGGCGTCAGCCTGCTCTCTTTCTGGAGTCTGCCGCCGATGCCTGAGCCGAGCGGGGCGGCCTGCTCGACCAGCTTGCCCAGCCCATCCGGGCACGCTAGACGGCGATCACGACCTTCCCCGCCGCGTGGCCCGCCTCCTGGTACCTGACGGCCGCCGGGATCTCCTCGAACGGGTAGCTCCGATCGATGACCGGATGGACCTCGCCGCTCTCGATGAGCTCGGTCAGCGTCGTCAGGTTCCGCCTGTTCTCCGTGCAGCGCACCACGTCCGCCATGACCGTCCTCTGGGACGCGAACGTCCCCGCCGCGAGCGTCGCGAACACGTGGCCGGCGGGCTGCACCCAGCGGCCGGCCGGGCCGCCGACGAGGACCAAGGCCCCCTTGCGGGTCATCACCCGCCGGCAGGCCGAGGCGGGGCGGCTGCCCGCGATATCCACCAGCACGTCGTAGCGCTGCCCGTTACGGGTGAAGTCCTCTTTGGTGTAGTCGATGACCTCGTCCGCGCCGATCGACCGCACCATGTCCACGTTCCGCGTGCCGCAGACGCCGGTGACCCGCGCGCCGAACGCCTTGGCGAGTTGCACGGCGAACGTGCCCACGCCTCCGGAGGCCCCGTTCACGAGGACCTTCTGCCCCGGCAGGACGCGTGCCGAGTCGCGCAGGGCGATCAGGGCGGTGTTCGCCGCCATCGGCACCGCCGCCGCCTCCTCGAACGACAGGTTCTCCGGCTTCGGCGCCAGCTCGCTCTCCGGCACGCACACGTACTCGGCGAAGCCGCCCTGCTTGGGCATCGCGTACACCTCGTCGCCCGGGGCGAACTCCGTGACGCCCTTGCCAACCGCCTCGACCTCCCCGGCCACGTCGGCGCCCAGGATGGCGAACGGCGGCTTGCGCAGGCCGGGGCCGCCGGCCATCAGGCGCGCGACGTACGGCTCGCCGCGCAAGAAGTGCCAGTCGTAGGGCTGGACGGAGGTGGCGCGCACCCGGATCAGCACTTCGCCGTCGCCGGGCACGGGCCGGTCGATGTCCGTGAGCTGGAGGGGTGAGCCGTACGAGCGTGAGACGAACGCCTTCATCGCATTTCTCCTCTTCGGGGACTCGCCACAAGTGTCGCCAGACCCCCTGGGCACGCTCTACAGCCGAAAGTACGACCTTCTCACCGGCCGATCGGCCGGATCAGTTGCGCACGCGCTTGGTCTCGTAAGCCCACATGGCGATCTCGACCCGATTGCGCACGCCCAGCTTGGTCATGAGGCTGGCGATGTGGCTCTTGACCGTGCTGAGCGAGATGTGCAGCTCATCGGCGATCTCGCTGTTGGTCCGCCCGCGCGCCACGGTGGCGAGGATCTCCTCTTCCCGGCCGGTGAGCGCCTCGATGGGTTTGGCGGGCGGTGTGGCGCGCCCGGCGAAGGCGAAGGTCTCGAGCAGACGGGCGGTGATGTTGGGGGCGATGAGGGCGTCGCCGTTGGCGGCGGCGCGGACGGCCTGGGAGAGCAGGTCGGGGCCGGCGTCCTTGAGCAGGAAGCCCCGGGCGCCTGCTCGGAGCGCGGCGTAGACGTACTCGTCGAGGTCGAAGGTGGTGATGACGACGACGGCGAGGGGGTCGGCGACGCCCGGCCCGGCCAGGCGGCGGGTGGCCTCGATGCCGTCGAGGCCGGGCATGCGGATGTCGAACAGGCACACGTCGGGGCGCAGGCGCCGCGCCAGCTCGACGGCGCGCCGCCCGTCGGCGGCCTCGCCGACGACCTCGATGCCGGGCTGCGCGTCGAGGATCATCCTGAGCCCGGTGCGGGCGATCTCCTGGTCGTCGGCGACGATCACCCGGATGCCCTCGGCGGTCATGTCGCCGCCCCGGTGCGGGGCAGCACTGCGGTCACGGTCCAGCCCCGGTCGGGGTTCGGCCCTGCTTCGCAGGTGCCGCCGAGCAGCCCGGCACGTTCGATCATCCCCAGGAGCCCGTAGCCGGGCATCGTGCGTACGGAGCTGGTGTCGCCGTCGTCGCTGACGCGCAGGCGCACCGACGTGTCGTCGGCGGCGACCTGGATCGCGATGCGGGTGGCGTGGCGGGCGTGCCTCCGGGCGTTGGTGACCGACTCCTGCGCGATACGGAAGATCGCTGCCCCGACCGACGGCGGCAGGCCGTCGAGGTCGCCGAAGATCTCCACGTCGACGGACGGGCCGACGCGGGCCCGGCCGGCGAGCTGTTCGAGATCGGCGATCTGCCGCCCCGGCGCCAGCTCCGCCGGCTCGTTACGGCGCAGGAGGCGGACCATGGCGCGCATCTCGGCGAGAGTGCGCGACGCCTCGGCCTCGATCACGCGGAGCGCGTCGGTCGCGGCCTCCGGTTGTGTGGCAGCCGTCGCCAGGCCCGCCTGGGCGCGGATCGCCATGGCGGACACGTGGTGAGCCACGGTGTCGTGCAGGTCGCGGGCCAGTTGCTCGCGTTCGAGCAGCTTGACCTGCTCGAGCTCGCGTATCCGCGCCCTACCCCGATACCGGACCGCCAGCCCCAGGGCGATGGCCGAGAACATGACGACGAACGCGGCGACGGCGTCGGCGGGGGCGAGCCCGTAGAAGGCCATCGAGACGCCGACCGAGACCAGCATGATCGCCAGCCCGGCCACGGCCTCCCGCCCGGACCCCCACCTGAACAGCGCGTAGACCACGAGCAGCAGGAACCCCATCGTGTACGTCTCCGCCCGCACCCCGCCCGTGAGCAGCGGAGCCAGGCTCGTGGCCACGAAGGTGATCGCGAGCATCAGCAGTGGCCTGGTGCGGCGCCACAGCAGCGTGGGCACCAGCCCGATCGTGAGGGCCACCGAGACGGCCCGCCACGGGAGGTCCGGCCGCAGGACCCCTTCGAGCACCGCGACCATCACGAGCACCCCTACGAGCGCCCAGTCCCGCCAGACGCGTAACGGAGGGTCGGGAGGACGGGGCTCGTTCCACACGGAGCGAAGCACTCCTTCATGGTAATCACCCGAGGGCCGCGCCGATCGCGGTCATGATCGGGATGGACAGGCCCGTGGTCAGCAGGACCGCGCTGCGGGCCAGGCGCCGGCCGGTGTCGTAGTTCACCGCGTACACGTAGATGTTCTGCGCCGTCGGCAGGGCGGCGAAGAGGGTGGCGGCCAGGAGGGCGCTGCCGTCGAGGCCGAGGGCGAGGCGGGCGGTCAGGTAGGCGATGGCCGGCTGGACGAAGGCCTTCAGCACGACCGCGAGGAAGATGTCTTTGCCGACGCCGTTCGCCTCGGGGACCGTGGGGGCGCGCTGGGAGCCGTACAGGCTGAGACCGTACGCCAGCAGCGCCACGGGCACGGCCGCGCCGCCCAGCAGCTCGACCGGGCGCATGACCGGGGCGGGCAGGGAGATCCCGCTGAGCGCGAACGCGAGCCCGAGGAGCGAGGCGACCGTGAGCGGGTTGCGGAACGGAAGGAGCAGGGCCGCACGTGCCGAACGCCCTCCCTTGTCGAGGATCAGGAACGAGATCGGGGTGATGACGATCAGCTGGAAGAGCAGGATCGGGGCGACCAGGGCGCCGTCGCCCAGCACGTAGATCGAGATGGGCACGCCCAGGTTGCCCGCGTTGACGTACGACGAGGCGAGGGCGCCGATCGTCGCCTCGCGGCGGTCGCGCCGCCAGGCCAGCCTCGCTACCAGCACGTAGACGAGCTGGACGCAGGCCACCGCCACCACCTCGGTCAGCAGCACCGGCGAGAAGAGTGTGTGCAGGTCGGCCCTCGAGACGGTGGCGAACATCAGCGCGGGAGTCGCCACGAAGAACGCCAGCCGCGACAGCACTAACTCGTCGCTGGCCCGCAGCAGACCGCCCACTCCGACCAGGTAACCCAACACGGCAACGGACACCAGTGCGGCGAACGCCGCGACAACCCCCGACACGCACCAACCTCCGAAATGGGACGTTCAGCAGCGTATCGGGCTCCGCGCGTCACCTCTCCGCCGCACTTCGGTGAAGGTTCTTCGGGAGACACTGTGAGGGTGGCGGGTCCAGACGGGGGTCTACGCTGGGGCGCATGCGAGTAGCGGTGATTGGCGCCAGCGGTCATATCGGTACGTACCTCATCCCCCGGCTGGTCGACGCCGGACACGACGTCGTCGCCGTCAGCAGGGGCAAGCGGGAGCCCTACAGCCCGCACGGGGCCTGGCAGTGGGTCACCACCATCACCGCCGACCGCGACGCGGAGGACGCCGACGGGACGTTCGGGCGGCGGATCGCGGACCTGGACGCGGACGTCGTCATCGATCTCATCTGCTTCACGGAGACCAGCGCCCGCGACCTCGCGGCGGCGCTGACCGGGCGGGTCCGGCACTTCCTGCACTGCGGGACGATCTGGACGCATGGGCCCAGCAGCCGGGTGCCGACCACCGAGGACCGGCCCAAGCGGCCGATCGGCGAATACGGCAAGCAGAAGGCCGCCATCGAGGCCCACCTCCTCGAACGCGCGCATCGCGACGGCTTCCCCGCCACGATCATCCACCCCGGGCACATCACCGGGCCGGGCTGGGTGCCGGTCAACCCCGCGGGCAACGTCAATCCCGCCGTGTTCCAGGCGCTGGCCGACGGCGCCGAGCTGGCGCTGCCGAACTTCGGCATGGAGACCGTCCAGCACGTGCACGCCGACGACGTGGCGCGGCTGTTCATGGACGCCATGGTCAACCCGTCCGTCGCCGTGGGCGAGAGCTTCCACTCCGTGGCCACCACCGCCCTGACGCTGCGCGGTTACGCCGAGGCGGCGGCGGGCTGGTTCGGGAGGGAGGCGCGGCTGACCTTCCTGCCGTTCGAGCGGTGGCGGGAGACGGTGTCGGAGGAGGACGCGCGGATCACGCTCGACCACATCTCGTACAGCCCCCACTGCAGCATGGAGAAGGCCGAGCGGCTGCTGGGGCACCGGCCCCGCTACACGCCGCTCGAGGCCATCTCCGAGGCGGTCGACTGGCTGGTCAGAGCCGGAACCATCACCCCGTGAGGGGGCCGAACTCCTTCCGCGTGTCGATCACGTCGCCGAAGAGCTCCCAGCGCTCGCCCTTGAACCTCATCAGCTGCATCGACTCGATCGGGAAGCCGTCTCCCTGACCGGTGTCGAGCGTCACGCCCGGCAGCAGCATGTCGATCTTGACGCCCTTGAGGCCGCGTACGGAGTCACGCAGCCCCTCGCGGGTCGGGCACTTGGCCGCCTCCATGGCCTTGTGGAAGCTGTTCGCCACGGCCCAGCCGAAGGTGTGGTAGGGGACGTTGGGGTCGGCGCCGGGCGCGTACTGCCGCATCTTCTGCTTGTACAGCGTCATCTCCGGGTCGTTCTGCCACGTCGGGTCGTTGGGGTCCTTGTAGTACGTGGCCGAGACGACGCCCTGCACGTTCGCGAAGCCCACGGGCTTGAGCACGGTGATCGAGGCGGAGACGTTGTTGATGATGTGCAGCGGGTTCCAGGCCGTGTTCCTGGCGTCGGCGGCCAGCGCCTGCGAGCCGAACTTGGGCGTGGTGATGTCGAGGAACACCTCGGCCTTCGACTCCGCGAGGTTGCGCATCTGGGGGTCGATGCTGGGGTCGGTCACCTCGTAGCTCTGCTCGGCCACGATCGTGATCCCGGTGCCCTCGACGGCCCGCTTGAACCCGCCGAGCAGGTCCTTGCCGAAGTCGTCGTTCTGGTAGAGGACGGCGACCTTGGCCTGGGGCTTCTCCTTCTTGAGGTACTGGGCGTAGACGCGGGCCTCGGAGACGTAGTTGGGCTGCCAGCCGATCGTCCACGGGTGCGCGGTGTCGGTGCCCCACTTGGAGGCGCCGGTGGCGACGAAGACCTGCGGGACCTTGCGCTGGTTCGTGTAGTCCCAGGTGGCGGTGGTCGAGGGCGTGCCGAGCGTCTGGAACAGCGCGAACACCTGCTCCTGCTCCACCAGCCTGCGCGCCTCCTCGACGGCCTTGGGCGGCTGGTAGCCGTCGTCGCGGACGACGAACTCGACCTTGCGCCCGCCGATGCCGCCCTTCTCCGCGTTGATGTAGTCGAAGTACGCCTTGATGCCCTTGGGGATGTCCCCGTAGGCGGAGGCGGGGCCGGACAGCGGGTAGATGCCGCCCAGCTTGATGCTCTTGTCGGTGATGCCGGTCGTCTGCTGTCCCCGGCACTCGCCCGACGCCGCCGTGCCCGCGCCGCCGCCGCTGTCGCGCCCCCCGCAGGCGGCGACCAGGAGAAGCAACCCAGCAGCCCCGATCGCAGATACACGCATCACTCTTACTCCTTCCGGGGAACCTTCTTGATCAAGCGCCCGGCCAGCCCGGCGAGACCCGTTGGGGCCACGTACATCACCGCGATGATCAGCAGGCCGAAGACGACGCCGGGAGCGGCGTCGTTGATGTCCTGCGCGATACTGGGCACGAACATCACGAACAGCGCGCCCAGCACGGGCCCGGACAGCGAGCCGAGCCCGCCGACGACCAGTCCGGCCAGCAGGGTGATCGACAGGTTGACGGTGAACGAATCCGGCGACACGAACCCGATCACCCACGTGTAGAGGCAGCCCGCCACTCCGGCGAACATCGCGCTCCACGCGAACGCGAACGTCTTGTAGGACGACAGCCGTACGCCCATGACCTCGGCCGCGGCCTCGTCGTCCCTGATCGCGTGCAGCGCCCGGCCCACCCGCGACCGCAGCAGGCTGCCCCCAACCAGGAACGCCGCGGCGGCGACGATCAAGGTGAGGAAGTACAGCCACTGGTCCTCGGCCAGGCCGCTCCAGGCGGGCGGCGCGGGCTTGGCCAGCGTCAGCCCCATGGACCCGCCGGTGACCGGCTCGAAGCGCTTGAGCAGCGGCACGAGGAAGATCGCCACGGCGAGCGTGACGAGCGCCAGGTAGAGGCCGCGCAACCGCATGGCCGGCAGGCCGAACGCCAGGCCGAGCACGAACGCCACTCCCGCCGCGATGGGGAGGGTCACGGGGTACGGGAGCGCCCAGCGGTCGAGGAGGATCGCGGTCGCGTACGCGCCGACGGCGAAGAACGCGCCGTGGCCGAGTGAGATCTGGCCGGCGTGGCCGACGAGGAGGTTGAGTCCGAGCAGCGCCACCGCGTAGACCAGCACCATCGTGAGCTGGAAGACGTGGAAGGGGTCGAGTTGGAAGGGGGCGTAGCACGCGGCGGCCAGGAGGACGGCTGCGGCTGCCCACCGCAGGCGCGTTGTACGCAGAGTCGTGGCCGGCGTGCCTTTGGAGATCACGGTGGGCGTCATGACCGCTCCACCACCGCTCGGCCGAACAGGCCCTGGGGCCGCAGCAGGAGCACGCCCAGGATGATCAACAGCGGCACCCCCACCTTGAGGTCGGACCCGATGAACCCGACGTAGGCCCCGGCCAGCGTCTCCGCCACCCCGACGATCAGCCCGCCCACGACCGCCCCCACCGGGCTGTCGAACCCGCCGAGGGTCGCCGCCGCGAACGCGTAGATGAGGACGCCGCCCATCATGTTCGGCTCCAGGAACAGCAGCGGCGCCACCAGCACCCCCGACACCGCGCCCACGGTGGCCGCCAGCCCCCAGCCGAGCGCGAGCGTCCAGCCCACCCTGATCCCGACCAGCCGCGCCGACTCGGGGTTGCTCGCCACCGCCCGCATCCCCAGTCCGATCTTGGTGTGCTGGAAGAGCACGTACAGGAGCCCCATGACCGCCGCCACCACGGCGAGCACCCCGAGCGTCGAGAAGCTCACGCTGACCCCGGCCGCCTCCAGCGCGCCGTCCGGGAACGGGTTGGGGAAGTCCTTGATCAGGAAAGTCCAGATCCACCCGGCGGCGGCGTTGACGAAGATGAACAGGCCCACGGTGACGATGACCAGCGTCAGCTCGGGCGCGCCCTCGACCGGCCGGATGATCACCCGTTCGATGAGCATCCCGCCCGCGAACGACACCACCAGCGTGAGCGCCAGCGCCGGCCAGAACGGCAGCCCGGCGGCCACGCACTGCCAGGCGACGTACGTGGAGAACATGGCCAGCTCGCCCTGGGCGAAGTTCACGATCCCGGTGAACCGGTAGATCAGCACCAGGGCCAGCGCCAGGCTGGCGTAGATGGCGCCCGCGCCGAGGCCCTCGACGACCTGCTGCAGGAATCCGGCCATCGGCTACACCCGGTATCCCAGGTAGGACTGGGCGACCTGCTCGTCGGCCCTGATCTGCTCGGCCGTGCCCGACAGGACGATCCGCCCGGTCTCCAGCACGTGCGCCTGCTGGGCGATGCCGAGCGCGAGATGGGCGTTCTGCTCGACGACGACCACGGTGGTCCGCTCCTCCGCGTTGACGGCCTGGACGATGCGGAACAGTTCCCGGGTGACCAGCGGGGCCAGGCCGAGCGACGGCTCGTCGAGCAGGAGCAGCCGGGGCCGCAGCATGAGGGCCCGGCCGATGGCCAGCATCTGCTGCTCGCCGCCGCTGAGGCTGCCCGCGGTCTGCTTGAGCCGGGTCTTCAGCACCGGGAAGTACGTGTGGATGCGTTCGAGGTCCTCCTCCACTGCGGCGCGACCCCGCCGGACGAAGGCGCCGAGCCGGAGGTTCTCCTCGACGGTCAGCGGCATGAACGTGCCCCGCCCCTCGGGCACGTGGGCCACGCCCTGCCGGGCGAGCGCGTCGGGCGGGCGGCCCGCCAGGTCAGTGCCGTCGAGCGAGACCCGGCCACGTGCCTTGACCATGCCGGACAGGGCACGTAGCAGCGTCGTCTTGCCCGCGCCGTTCGGTCCGAGAATCGCGCAGATCTCCCCCTCGCGGACGGTCAGGCTCACGCCGTGCAGCACGCGCACGTCCCCGTACCCGGCCACCAGGTCCTCGACGTGGAGTGTCATACGGCGGTCCCCAGGTACGCCTCGATGACGCCGGGGTCGCGCTGCACCTCGACAGGCGGCCCTTCGGCGATCTTGCGGCCGAAGTCCAGGCACACGATCCGCTCGCAGATCCCCATGACGAACCCCATGTGGTGCTCGACCACGATCACGGTCAGGTCGTACTCGGATCTGATCGCGCCCAGCGTGCCCGCGAACTCCTCGACCTCGGCCGCGTTCAGCCCGTTCACCGGCTCGTCGAGCAGCAGCAGCCGGGGCCTGCCGACGAGCGCGCGGGCCAGCTCGACCCGCTTGAGTGTCCCGAACGGCAGCCCGGTCGCCGGGTGATCGGCCACGCCGGTCAGGCCCAGCCGCTCGATCACGGCGTCGGCGTCCGCGCGCAGCGCGCGCTCCTCGCGGCGCACGCCGGGCAGCCGCAGCCCCGCGCCGAGGAATCCGGCGCGGCCCCTGTGGTGGGCGCCTACCAGCACGTTGTCGCGTACGGATAGCTGGGGGAAGAGGCCCAGGTTCTGGAAGGTCCGCGCGATGCCCATTTCCGCGATCGCGTACGGCGCCACGGCCGTCAGGTCCCTGCCCTCGTACACGATCGTCCCGGAGTCGGGGTCGTACCGCCGGGTGAGGCAGTTGAACAGGGTGGTCTTGCCGGCTCCGTTCGGCCCGATGAGCCCCACCATCTCACCGCGCGCCACCTCGAAGCCCACGGCGTCCAGCGCCGTGATGCCGCCGAAGCGGACGGTGAGATCGTCTACCTCCAGCATCCGGCCTCCTGGAGAACAATGTTCTGAATGTGGGCTCAGCGTAGGATCCGCCGCTCAAAGGCCGCATTGGGCACGGTGACCCAAGATGTTTCAGGCGAGTTGTCCGCTGAGCACAGGGTGGGTCTCGGACCGGTTACGACCCGTTGACCTCCCGGCGACGGCCATGGATCATCCCGGGCATGTCCACCGGTTCGTACACCGTGGAAGCCGTCCGCGTGGAACGCACGCGGATCCTCTCCGAGCTGCTCACCGCCGTCGGCGCACTGGCCGATGCCGCGCTCGCCGCGATACTGAGGGAGATCCCGGTCTACGCGGCGCAGGGGCCTGACTTCCACGCCGACGTGCGGGAGCACGTGGTCAGGCACTACCGCGCCAAGCTGGCCGTGCTGCTGGAGGAGCGCACGGTCACGCACGCGGACATCTCGTTCACCCGACGGCCGGCCATGCGCCGGGCCAGGGCAGGGGTGCCGCTGGCCGACTACATCAACGCGTTCAGGGTCGGGCAGCGATGTACATCTCGCTGCTCGACCATCCCGGCGCCTCCGACCTGTCGATGCTGCGCGTCTGCGCGTCCGGCGGGGCGGCGCTGCCGCTGGACGTGCTGCGCGCGTACGAGACCCGGTTCGGCTGCGAGATCATCGAGGGGTACGGGCTCAGCGAGACGTCCCCCGTGGCCGCCACGAACCGGGGCGGCCACCACCGCAGGCCCGGCTCCATCGGCTGGCCGATCAGGGACGTCGAGATGAGGATCGTCGACGAGGACGGCCGCGAGACGCCGCGCGGCGAGATCGGGGAGATCGTCGTGCGCGGCCCCAACGTGATGAAGGGCTACTGGAACAACCCCGCCGCCACGGCGGAGGCCCTCCGCGACGGCTGGTTCCACACCGGCGACCTCGGCAGGGTGGACGAGGACGGCTACTTCTACCTGGTCGACCGCCGCCGCGACGTGATCATCCGCGGCGGCTACACCGTCTATCCGCGCGAGGTCGAGGAGGTCCTGTATGAGCACCCGGCGGTGCGGCAGGCGGCCGTCTTCGGCGTGCCGCACCCGGGGCTCGGCGAGGAGATCGAGGCCGTGGTGGCAGTACGCGCCTTGGTGACCTGCGAGGACCTGCGCGATTTCGTGAGGGAGCGGGTGGCGGCCTACAAGTACCCGCGGCGTATCTCATTCGTGGACGAGCTCCCGATGAGCCCCACGGGCAAGATCCTCAAGCGGGCGCTCATCTCGCGCTGATCGTGTACGTACGCGTGACCGCCACGAGATCGCCGTCCTCGCGGGTCGCCACCCAGCGCTCCTTTCGAAAACATTATGGAAAAGATTAGTGGCAGGGAGTAATATGTGCGGTGGGTGAGGTCCATGTGACAGGAGGTGCGCAATGGCGATCCGGCGGCCAGCGTCATCTCCCGCCTGGCCTGGCAGCACCGCACCTTCACCGTCCTAGAACTGCACCGGCTGGCCTACTATCCGGTGCGCGCGCAGGTCGCCGAACTGGGCGCACAGGCGGCTGTGCGGGCTATCGCCCGGGTCGCCGGGGCTTATGCCAACCGGCGCGCCACCAAGAAACGAGCCCACATCTTCCGCCAGCACGGCGCCATCCCCTACGACGCGCGCCTCATGAGCTGGAACCGTGACGCCCGCGCCGTGTCGCTGTGGACCCCAACCGGCCGCGTGACCGTGCCCTACGCCGGCCGTCCTAACGACCTCAAGGTCGTCGACACGCTGCCGCTCGGGGAAGCCGACCTGATCTACCGCCGCGGCGTATGGCTGCTGCAAGTCACTGTCACCCTGCCCAAGTCCCGAACGCGCGAGCCGATCAACGGCTTCATGGGAGTGGATCAAGGCGTGGCGAACCTGGCGGTCACCAACGACGGCGCGGTGCTGCCCGGCCCCGCCCTGCCCGGGCCGATCCAAGGTAACGGTCACGTGCGCACCTTGCGGGAACGTCGGCATCGCCAACGCCAGCGGCTGCAGAAGAAGGGCACCAGTGCGGCACGGCGGGTGCTGCGCCGCCTGTCCGGGCGCGAGCACCGGTTGATGACCGACCTCAACCACCAGCTCTCCAAGCTTGTGGTGCGCGAAGCCGAACGCACCGGCCGCGGCATCGCCCTGAAAGATCTCCAGGGCATCCGCGGGCGGGCAAGGGCTCACCGGCTCCAGCGGCGCACCCTTCACAGCTGGGCGTTCGCCCAGATGATCGAGTTCACCCGCTACAAGGCCGCACGGGCCGGGATCGCCTTCATCCTCGTCGACCCCGCCTACACCTCGCAGGCCTGTCCACAATGCGGGTGTACCACCAAGGCGAACCGGCCTGCGCGAGGTCGGTTCCTATGTACCAGGTGTGGCCTCGCTGGGCACGCCGACCACATCGCGGCCCGCAACATCGCCGCACGCGGCGCTGCGGGCTGGGCTGCTGTCAATCAGCCACACGCTACCGGCCTCCCTTCAGCCAGACGGGACCGTGAGAGCAAGCCACCGGCTTCAACCGGTTGGTAGTTGACATCCGTGAAGCCGCTCTGGGACATCGGGGTGAAGTCCGTATTGTTGGGGAGCAGCCGGTATATCTCCACCATCGTGGAGTCGCCGCGCGGGTGCGGGACGGCGCTCGCGAACGTCTCGACCAGCCGGGCGTTGTTCTTGGACGTCTCGAACATCAGCGACGGGCCGCTCACGCCCCGGGCCTCCCAGTTGAGCAGGACCCCGCCCTCGCGGCCCAGCGGGTGCTCCCTGATGAAAGCCCGGGCGCCCTGCGTTCCGTCCTCTTCGCCGTCCGTCATCAGCAGCACCAGGTCGTTGCGGAGCGCGGTGCCCTTGAGCGCCCGTACCGTCTCCAGCATCGCCGCGACCGCGGCGGCGTCGTCGGAGGCGCCGGGCCCCATCGCCGCGAAGTCGTAGTGCGCGGCGATCACCACCGTCCCGGTAGCGTCGGCGCCCTTCGCCGTGGCCACGATGTTGTCCACCTGCCCGAACGACGCCAGCCCCGCCGACGAGTCCGCACCGATCGCCCGCTGGACCCGCACGTCGAGCCCCGCCGCGCGGAGCTGCCCGGCGAGGTAGTCCCTGGCCCGGTCACCGGCCTGGCTGCCGATCGGACGCCGCTCGGTGGCGAACCTCTCGAGGTGGCGCACGGCCCGCTCGGCGCTGAACTGCCCCGGCCGGCGCGGAGGCGGGCAGCGGCTGCATCGTGCTGTTGGTCATGGCGGTCAGCATGATCACTCCCGCCAGCGCGAGCAGAGCGCACACTCCGGCCGGCGCCCGGCGGGGGACGTCGAACAACTTTCCCATCATGACCTGGAACGCTAGGTACGCTGGCCTGGGCGGCGGAATGATGCATGTGCCCGGATCGACCTGGGGTTTTCCACACCTCGCGTCTCACATGTCGGTACGATTCGTCTTAGAAAATAAGACATGCCCTAGAGTCTCCAGGCATGACACCTTTGGAGATGGTCGCGGTGCTGGCGGCCGGCGTCGTGGGCGGAGGCATCAACACCGTCGTCGGATCAGGATCGCTGATCACGTTCCCCACGCTGCTGGCCGTCGGTCTGCCACCGATCACGGCGAACGTCTCCAACAACATCGGCCTGGTCCCGGGCGGCTTCACCGGTGTCATGGGCTACCGGCCCGAGCTGAAGGGCCAGCGCGAGCGGCTGCTCAGGCTGGCCCCCGCCTCGGTCATCGGCTCGCTGGCCGGCGGTCTGCTGCTGCTCAACCTGCCCGAGAGCAGCTTCAACGTGATCGTGAGCGTGCTGATCGCGCTGTCCTGCGTGCTGGTCGTGATCCAGCCCAGGCTCAGCCGCATGCTGGCCGCCCGCCCGGGGCGTGCGCACGGCGGCCCGTGGCTGTGGCTGGGTGCGCTGGCAGCGGGCGCCTACGGCGGCTATTTCGGCGCCGGTCAGGGCATCCTGCTCATCGGCCTGATGGGCATCCTCCTGGACGAGGAGCTGCAGCGGATCAACGCGGCCAAGAACGTGCTCGTCCTGCTGGTGAACTTCACCGCCGCCATCCTGTACACGCTGGTCGCCGACGTGGACTGGCTCGCCGTCCTGCTGGTGGCGCTGGGCTCGATGATCGGCGGCTTCCTCGGCGCCCGCGTGGGCCGCAAGTTGCCAGCCCCGATCCTGCGTGGCGTGATCGTCTGCATCGGCGTCGTGGCGATCGTCAAGCTCCTGGCGAGCTAGCTCAACCGGACAGACCGAAGAAGAACGCGGCGGGGATCAGGCCGAGAGTGAGGGCGACGGCCCACCAGCGGGGAGCCGGGCCGTCGCGCAGCACGGCGACTCCGAGGGGCACGAGTGCGACCGCCAGCCCCGCCAGGGCGGCCAGCGCGATCGGGTCGCTGCTGCCCTTGAGCACGCCCAGCGGCAGCCCGGCCGCCAGGGCCAGGCAGACGCACCTGATCACGCCCAGCGCCCTGGCGCGGTAGGCGCCGATGGCGAGTACGATCCAGCCGCCCATGATGCAGATGTTGACCGCCTTGAACACGTGGAAGGCGCCGTAGGTGGCCTCGACCGCCCGCTGCGCCGCCGCCAGGCCGAGGGTGTCCACCAGGTGGAAGGCCAGGTGGCTCACCCCGGCGTGGAAGACCCGACCGAACAGGCCGAGGATCACCAGCGTGGCGCCCCATCGCGCCCAGCCCGGGTGCTCGGCGCCGATCCGGCGGGCGAGCGCGGTCACCGCAGGCCACAGCAGCACAAGCCCGGCCGAGAACAGGCTGTAGGACAGGACCATCTCGTCCGGCCGGGCGGCGTAGGCGGCGAGCTGGTCAGGGAAGAAGTCGCCCTCGCCCGCCCGGATGAGCACCCCGGCGATGAGCAGCGCCGGGCCGAGCACCAGACCGGCGCCTTCGACCCAGCGCCCGGGAAGCGTGTGCGTGATCGTCATGCCATTGATCCAAGCGTCGGGAGCGCGGGCGCACACGGGCGCTACCGCGAGAGCCGGGGGTAGAGCCAGCGCTACCCTCCCCCACACCCCTATGCACTGGATTTCGATAACCTGCGTAGTTTTAGGGACGACCGAATCCTGCGACAGAAGGGACCAGGCACGTGCTCGACGACGCCGGCCTCCAGGCGCTCCGCGAGGCGGCGCGCCTGTCTCCGGACAATCTCCCTCTCCGGCGGCATCTCGCCGAGCAGCTCCTGGCCAAGGGTTATCTGGCCGACGCGGAGACCGAGTTCCGCGCCGCTCTCATGCTCGCGCCCAAGGACGCGGACGTCACGGCGGGGCTGGCCGAGGCGTTCGTACGACAGAGCGCCCATGGCGCCGCGCTGTCGGCGCTGGAGCCGTTCCTGGCCGCCCCCGGCTACCCGCCGCGCATGGGCGTGCTCGCCGCCAGGGCACTGCTCGGCGAGGGCGAGACGGGCAGGGCGGCCCAGCGCTACCACGAGGCGGTCTCCCGCGACCCGTCCGTCGCCGATCCGGAGCTGGCCGCCCGCCTGACCATCCCGGCCCCAGCCGCCGCCCCCGCCTACGCGCCCCCACCTGGTCCGGCGTACGCGACGCCGGCCGACGCGCCCTCGGGGGCCGAGGTCGAGAAGTCGAAGATGACCTTCGCCGACGTCGCCGGGATGGAGGCGGTCAAGGAGTCGTTGCGGGTGAAGCTGCTGCTGCCGATCCAGCAGCCCGAGCTGTTCGCCGCGTACGGCAAGCGCGCCGGCGGCGGCGTCCTGATGTACGGCCCTCCGGGAGCGGGCAAGACCCACCTGGCCAGGGCCGCGGCCGGCGAGCTCGGCGCGGCGTTCGTCAACGTCGGCCTGGCCGACATCCTCGACATGTACGTCGGCTCGAGCGAGCGCAACCTGCGCGCGACCTTCGACCTGGCCCGCCGCAACCGCCCGTGCGTGCTGTTCTTCGACGAGGTGGACGCGCTGGCCGCGCGCCGCTCCGACATGCGCCAGGCGCACACCCGGCAACTGGTCAACCAGTTCCTGGCCGAGCTCGACGGCGTGGACCCGAACGCCAACGAGGGCGTCCTGGTGCTGGCCGCCACGAACGCGCCCTGGTACATCGACGTGGCGTTCCGCCGCCCGGGGAGGTTCGACCAGCTCGTGTTCGTGCCGCCGCCGGACGCCGCGGCGCGCGCGGCCATCCTGCGCATCCTCTGCCGCGACAAGCCGCTGGCCGAGATGGACTTCGACGCGGTGGCGCGGGTCACCGACTTTTTCGTCGGCGCGGACCTGAAGGGCCTGGTGGACCGCGCGGTGGAGGTCAAGCTGCAGCAGTCGATCAGCGCGGGGCGCCCCATCCCGATGACCACCAATGACCTGCTGGCCGCCGCCCAGGGCACCCGGCCCACGGCGGTACGCGAGTGGCTGGCCACCGCGCGCAACTACGTGCTGCACGCCAACGAGTCCGGCGCGTGGGACGAGCTGATGCCCTGGATCAAGGGCAAGTGGTGAACCCGCGCGAGTCGATTCAGCGGGCCGGCACGCTGCTGGAGATGCGCCGCCCGGCCGACGCGGAGCGGGAGCTGCGCGGCGTGCTCGCCGTACGGCCCGACCACTTCACCGCGCACTCACTGCTCGGCCTGGCGCTGGTCCAGCAGGGCAAGGCCGCGGAGGCGGTGTCCTCCGCCCAGGAGGCGGTACGGCTGGCACCCGACCAGTCGTACCCGCACTACATGGCCGGGCAGGTCTACCTCCGCATTCGACGGCCGGACCTGGCCATCACCGCCGTGCGGGCGTCGCTGGCGCACAACCCCGAGCAGGCGTCGGCCTGGGAGCTGCTGGCCCGCGCGCACCTGATGATGGGCCAGTACCGCGAGGTGGTCGACGCGGCCCGCCGCGGGCTGGCCATCGATCCGCAGGTCTCGGATCTGGTGAGCCTGCTGGCGGTGGCCCACGAAAAGCTCGGGGAGGCGGAGGAGGCCAGGGCCGCCGCCGCGAACGCCGTACAGCTGGATCCGGAGAGCGCCACCGCGCACCTGGCGTACGGCCGGGCGGCGCTGACCGCCGGCGACCCCAGGACGGCCGCCGAGGCCTTCCGCGAGGTGCTCCGGCTCGACCCCGGCTTCGACCCGGCCAGGGATCTCCTGGTGACGGCGCTGAAGCACCGCAACCCCCTCTACCGGATCCTGACCCACCTGCGCAGGTTCAGGGGCGGCTGGCAGATGGTGTTCCTGCTGCCCGTGATCCCGCCGCTCATCATCGTGTTCGTCCTCATCGCCGTGCTGCACTGGGCGGCATGGGTGGCCGAGGCGGTGACCGTGCTGCGGCTGGCCCGCGCCAGGGCGACCCGCCTGCTCTTCGAGGGCGTCGAGGCCCGCGCGGCCATGGCGGGCTGCGCCCTCCTCGTCGCCGGGGCGGCGGTGCTCGCGTCGGGCATCGCGCTCGGGCAGGAGGCGCTCGGAATGGCGGGGGCGGCGGTCATGGCGCTGGTCACCCCTGTGCAGGAGGCCACGCACACGGGCTCGGCCCGCGGGCGCCGGATCCTGTACGGCTGGGCGGGCCTGCTGGGGGCCGCGATCGTCGCGTCCGCGATCATCGGCTCGCCGACCTTCGCGCTGCTGTCCGTGTACGCCGGGCTGGGCACGATCTGGGTGGCCGCAGGCGTACGCCGGTTGTTCCCCGTCTCCGAGAGTTAGACGCCTCGCGTGAAACTTTCACGCGTTCGCGCAGGTCAGAGCGGATTGGCGGGCGACGCGTTGACGCGTCCGAAGCGGCTGGCGAGCATGACGCCGCGTCCTCCCTCTCCGAAAGGGCACCCTCATGCACTTGTCCAAGGCGATGACGGCCGCCCTCGCCACGCTGGTGGCAGCGGCGTCGGTCGCGATCGCCGTTACCACCGCCGCCCCGGCAGGGGCCCTCGCCGGCACGGGCACCGGCTACCTGCACACCAGCGGGAACAAGATCGTCGACAGCACGGGCGCGACCGTGCGCCTGACCGGCATCAACTGGTTCGGCATGGAGACCGACAACAGGACCTTCCACGGCCTGTGGTCGAGCACCCCCTGGAAGGGCCATATCGACAAGATGGCCTCGCTGGGCTACAACACGATCCGGGTGCCGTACTCCAACGACGCGCTCAAGTCCGGCGCCACGGCCACCGGCATCAATGACTACGTCAACCCCGACCTGATCGGCCTGTCGCCGATGCAGATCCTGGACAAGATCATCGCGTACGCGGGCACCAAGGGCATGCGGATCATCCTCGACCGCCACCGCCCGACCGCCGCGGGTCAGTCCCCGCTCTGGTACGTCTCCGCCACGCCGGAGAGCACCTGGATCAACGACTGGAAGACGCTGGCCCAGCACTACGCGAACAACCCCACCGTCATCGGCGCCGACCTGCACAACGAGCCGCACGCCGAGGGCACCAACCCCAACGCGACCGGCGCGTGCTGGGGCTGTGGCGACCAGGCGCGCGACTGGCGGCTGGCCGCAGAGCGGGCCGGCAACGCGGTCCTGTCGCTCAACCCCAACTGGCTGATCTTCGTGGAGGGCGTGAGCTGCCCGAGCGGCGGCCTGTCCAACGTCTGGGACGGCGATCCCAGCAACGACGAGGACTGCGGCTGGTGGGGCGGCAACCTGTCGAAGGCGGGACAGTATCCGGTACGGCTCAACGTGGCCAATCGCCTGGTCTACTCGCCCCACGACTACGCGACCTCGGTCTACCACCAGACCTGGTTCGACGCCCCCGACTACCCCGCCAACCTGCCGGGGATCTGGGACAAGTACTGGGGATACCTGTACAAGCAGAACATCGCGCCGATCATGATCGGCGAGTTCGGCACCACGCTGGCCTCGAACGTGGACAAGATCTGGCTGCAGGAGCTCCTGAAGTACACGGGGACCGGGGTGAACGGGATGTCGTTCACGTACTGGTCGTGGAACCCGAACTCCGGTGACACCGGCGGCATACTCAACGACGACTGGACCACGGTCAACCAGGCCAAGCAGGACATCCTGCAGCCCTACCTGATCCCGCCGTCCGGCGGCACCGGGCAGCCCTCCGAGACGCCCACGGCCAATCCGCCGGGGCAGTGCGCGGTGACGTACAAGGAGACCAACGCCTGGCAGGGCGGCTTCCAGGGCGAGCTGACGATGAAGAACACCGGGACCGGCACGATCAGCAACTGGAGCGCCACGTGGACGTTCCCGTCGGGAGTGACGCTGGTCAACGCCTGGAACGCGGTCGTGACCCAGTCGGGCACCACGTGGACCGCCAAGGGCCCCGACTACGCGAAGAGCCTCGCGCCGGGCGCCTCCGTGGCGATCGGCTTCACCGCCAACGGCACCAGCAGCCAGCCCGGCAGCGCCACCTGCTCCTGACCCGTACCACCGTCGCGGGCGGACGCGCTCCCGCCCGCGGCTCCCGAACGAGCGCCCGCCCCGCGCTTCCCGACCGAGCACCGCGGGGCGGGCGCTCGCCTTTCTCACAGGAAGCGCGGCGGCCCTCAGAGCGGAGGGTTGACCCCGGCTCGCACGTAGTGGATAACGGAATTCCGACAAAGGGAGTAAACCTGCACTGTTACGGAGACCCCGATGGCAAGCGCGGCTTCTCCCGCACTGGTCGGGCGCGACGCCCAGCTGCGGCTGCTCAACGGCGCCATCACCGAGCCGCCCTCCGTCATCCAGGTGCAGGGCGAGGCGGGCATAGGCAAGACCAGGCTCATCAGGGCGGCCATCGATCCGCTGCACGAGGGCGAAGCCGAGCGGACGGTGCTGCTCGGCCACTGCCACCAGATCCGCGAGCCGCTCCCGTACGGGCCGGTGTTCGACGCGCTGCGGCACGTCGCCGCGGCGCTGCCGCCCCGGGACCGGCTCAGCCCGCTCACCGGGGTCCTGCGCGGTTACCTTCCCGAGCTGGCGGACCGGCTCCCGTCCGCCCCGTCGTCGTCGCCGCTCGACGATCCGCGTGCCGAGCGGCACCGGCTGTTCCGCGCGGTCCACGCGCTGCTGGCCGACGCGGGTCCGGTCGTGCTGGTGGTCGAGGATCTGCACTGGGCCGACGACGGCACGCGTGACCTGCTGCGCTTCCTCACCGGCCAGCCGCCGGACGGGCTGGCGCTGGTGGTGACGTTCCGGAGGGAGGAGCTGCCGGTGCCGGGGTTGCCGTTCGGGCACGCGTACCGGCGGGCTCCCGGGGTGCGCGGCGAGGTGATCTCACTGACGCCGCTCGACGTCGAGGGTGTGCGCAGCCTGGCCGGCGCGCTGCTGGGCCGGTCGGCGCCGACCCCCGAGTTCGCCGCCAAGCTGCACGAACGCACCGCGGGGGTGCCGTTCGTGATCGAGGAGGTGGTGCGCTCGTTGCTCGATGACGAGGGCCGGTTACCCGAGCCGGAGGCGCTCGATCGCATGGCCGTGCCGCTGCTGCTGCGCGAGGCGATGGCCGAGCGGCTCGCCGGGCTGTCGCCGGCCGCGCTGAGCACCGTACGCGCCGCCGCCGTCCTGGGACTGCCCGCCGACGAGCCCCTGATCGCCGCCGTCTCCGTCCCGTTCCCGTCCGAGACCGGGCTGGGCCAGGCGCTGGAGGCGGGCGTGCTGCTCGAGCACCCCGACGGCCAGTACGGCTTCCGCCACACCCTCGCCCAGCAGGCCGTCTACGACACGATCCCCGGCCCGGAGCGGCGCCTGATCCACCAGCGGGCCATGGCCGCGCTGGCAGTGCTCGACCCGCCGCCCCTCGTCCAGCTGGCCCACCACGCCCGCCGCGCCGGCGACTTCGCGGCCTGGCAGCGCCACGGCAGCGCCGCCGCCGACCGCGCCGCCGCGCTCGGCGACATCCCGCTCGCCGTCGAGGTGCTCGAAGGGCTGCTCGCCGACCCCAAGCTCCCCCGCGACGCCCGCGGCCCGCTGGCGCTCAGGCTCAGCAGGGTCGCCGCCATCGGCCTGTCCCACCGGCGGGTCGTACGCATCCTGCGCCACCTGCTCAAGGACGACTTCCTGTCCCCGCAGGTACGCGGTCAGGCCAGGCTCAACCTGGGCATCCTCCTGTCCAACCAGGCGGGCGCGGTCGCCGCGGGACGCCAGGAGATCCTGGCGGCGCTCCCCGACCTGCACGACAGCCCGAGCCTCGCCGCCCGCGGCCTCGCCCTGCTGGCGATGCCCGCCTGGGGCGGCGAACCGCTCTCCATGCACCAGGAGTGGATGGACCAGGCGGAGAAGCTCCTCGACGACCGCGACCCCGAGCTGACCGCCGCCGTGCTGGCCAACAAGGTCAGCCTCGCCATGCTGGTCGGCGCGCCCGAGGCGTTCGAGCTGGTGGCCGCGCTGCCGGTCGACGACCCCGCCACGGCCGTGCGCCGCCAGGTGGCGCGCGGCTACTCCAACCTGTACGACGCCGCGGTGGCGCTCGGGCACTACGCGGCGGCCGAGCGGTTCGCGGAGCAGAGCAGGCGCATCGCCGAGGAGACCGGCGCGCTCTATCCCGAGTTCCTGGTGGAGATGTCGTCGATCAGGCTCGACCTGCTGACCGGCCGCTGGGAGGGCCTGCGCGAGCGCGCCGTCGCCGCCGTCGAGATGACCTTCGAGGCGCCGCTGCTGGCGGTCGACGCCCGGCTGACGCTCGGCATGCTGGCCCTGGCCAGGGGCGAGTGGGACGAGGCCGGCGTGCACCTCGAGGCGGCCGGCGTACGGGACCTGGACTCCGGTTTCCTGCCCGTCGCCGCGGCGGCCTCCAGCGGGCTGGTCGAGCTGCACCTGACCCGTGACTCGCTCGAGTCCGCGCTGCGCGAGGCCGACCTCGCGGTGGGCAGGCTGCGGCGCAAGGGCGTGTGGGTGTGGGGCGACCAGCTCGTGCCTGCCGCGGTCGGCGCGCTGCTCAGGGCAGGCAGGCGGGGTGAGGCGGCCGGCCTGGTGGCCGAGTTCGCCGCGGGGATCGAGGGCAGGAACGCGCCGTCCGCGGAGGCCGGACTCGACGCCGCCAGAGGGGCGCTGGCCCAGGACGCCGGCGAGGCGGCCCACTACTACGCCAGGGCTCGCGGCGCCTACGAGGCGATGTCGCGGTCGTACGGCGCGGCCAGGGCGGCGGAGTCCGAGGCGGGCGCGCGGCTCGCGCTCGGCGACCGGGAGCTGGCCGCGGACCTCGTCGCGGACGCGGGCGAGCGGTACGCGGCGCTCGGCGCCACTCACGACGCGGCCCGCTGCCGCCACCTGCTGCGCGAGATCGGCCCGGAAATGAGCAGGGCCGCCGCGCGGCGCAGGGGCCGCGGAGGCGGGAGCGGGGTGCTGTCGCCGCGGGAGAGCGAGGTGGCCAGGCTGGTCGCGCTCGGGCGGACCAACAGGGAGATCGCCGAGGTGCTGTTCCTGTCGCGCCGCACGGTGGACACGCACGTGGCCAAGGTGCTGCGCAAGCTCGGCGTGCGCACGAGGGCGGACGTGCGGGAGCCCCGGCCGGACGACCGGCCGGGGCTCGTGGAGAGCTAGACGGTGATGCTCCAGGTGTCCAGGTAGCCGGTGTCACCGAGGTAGACGTCCTCGATCTCGAGGATCCAGGTGCCCGCCGCCTGCTGGCTCACCGGGACGGAGAACGTCCTGGTGCCGTACTGCGTGCAGGTGGTGCCGCCGTACCTGTCGACCGCGTACCACGTGCCGTTCGGGCCGCGCAGCCAGATGTCGAGGTCCTCCGCGCACGTGTGGCTGATCGTGATGGACAGCTTGACCGGCGAGGTCGCGGTGCCCGTCGCGGTGGAGGTGATCGAACTGTCGATGATGCTCCAGTCGTCGATCGTGTAGTTCGTGCCGTTGGTGAACGTCCTGCCGCCCGAGGTGCTCTGGACGGTCAGCGCGTACGTCGCCGTGTGGGTGGCCGTCTCACCCGTGCCGGTCACGGTGACGGTGTAGCTGCCGGCCGGGGTGGTGGGCGCGGTCGAGATCGTCAGCGTGGACGAGCCGCCCGAGGTCACCGAGGCCGGGTTGAACGCGGCCGTGGCGCCCGTCGGCAGGCCGCTGGCCGACAGGTTCACCGTCTGCGCCGTGCCCGCCGTGGTGCTCGTGCCGATCGTGGACGTCGCCGCCGAGCCCGCCTGAACGGTGCCGGATGCCGGGTTCGCCGAGATCGAGAAGTCACGCGTCGGCGGGTTCTGGCTGACGGTGAGCGCGTACGTCGCGGTGTGCGTCGTCGAGCCGGTTCCGGTGACCGTGATGTTGTACGTGCCCGCCGCCGTCGACGAGCCGACCGAGAGCGTCAGCGTCGAGGAGTTGCCCGAGGTCACCGACGACGGGCTGAAGCTCGCCGTGGTGCCGCTGGGCAGCCCCGACGCGCTCAGGCTCACGGTCTGGGCGCTGCCGGAGGTGGTCTGCGTGCCGACCGTGGCCGTCGCCTGGCCTCCGGGCGCCGCGCTGCCGGACGTCGGGCTGAGCGAGATCGAGAAGTCGCTGGTCGATGTGCCGCACGCGGGCTCGCCCGACGCCGCCGCCACACTCACCGCGCTCCAAGCCGCCTTGGTGGTGTTGCACTGGTCGCTGTTGGCCCCGAACAGCTCGATCGCGGCCGCTACCGAGGCGGCGCGGACGTTCGTGTACCGCCAGGACGAGGTCTTGCGGGCCAGCGCGCCCATGAAGATCTTGCCGGCGTTCTGGACGCCGACGCCGGTGACCGACGAGGGGCCGCCGGAGCAGATCGGGCTGGACGGCTTGCCACCGCCGGGGTTGCTGCCCTCGGCCAGCAGGTAGAACCAGTGGTTCAGCGGGCCCGCCGCCGCGTGCACCTCGGTGTTCGGGATCGAGGAGGAGTAGCAGTTCGGGTCGCCGACCGCGCTCGGGTTGTACATGACGCGGATCGGCCCGTCGCCGACCAGGTCGACCTCCTCGCCCACCGTGTAGTCGGCCGGGTCGTTCGGGTTGGCGGCGTACGCCTCGGTGAGCGCGCCGAAGATGTCACCGGTGGCCTCGTTGAGGCCGCCGTTCTCGTTGCCCGATCCGGCGCCGCCCGGCGTGGTCTGGAAGATCGCGTGCCCGAACTCGTGCGCCACGACGTCGATGGGGGTCGCCTGCCGGGTGTTGGCCTGGTTGTGGCCGAAGTTGGTGTAGCTGCCGTTCCAGTAGGCGTTCACGTCGGCGAGCCCGACCCGGGCGGGGTAGCCGCGGCCGCTGCCATTGATGCCATTGCGGCCGAGCCAGTCACGTAGCATGTCCCACTCGCGCTGCACGCTGTAGAGCGCGTCCACGCAGGCGGTCTCCAGGTTGGTGCCCGAGGCGTTGCCCCAGGCGTCGTCCGTGCCGGTGTACGCGCTGCCGTTCTGGCCGCCGCACTGGAGGCCGGGCCTGGTCGAGTCGGTCATCGAGTACGAGCTGCCGGATCCGCTCGTCTGGATGGTGACCTGGCCGTAGTAGTAGCCGTTGCCGGTGCCCGCGCGTACCAGGTCGTACGAGTCGGCGATCTCGCCGGTGCGCGCGTCCACGAACACGTGCTGGATGCTCGGCTTGCCCTCGGCGATGCCGCTGACCACGGCCTCCCAGGTCAGCCTCGGCTTCTCGCCCCAGGCCAGCACGACCAGGCGGGGCGCCGCGGTGTCGTCCACGCGCGAGAGCCTGGTCTTGGCGACCCGCGTGGCCCGCCCGGCGCTGATCGTCGCACTGGTCGGCAGGTCGCTCGGGCTCGGGCCCGCCGCCGCGACCGTGTCCCTGACGTTCCCCGCCGCGTCGGTGACCACGACGGCGTCGCCGCCGACCATCGGCAGGCCCTTGTACGTGCGCTCGTACGACACGTAGTACATGTCGGCCGCGCCCGGGGTGACAGCCACACGGCTGTAGGCCTCGTCAGGCCCTCTGGTGAGTTCGTCGACCTGGCTGGAGACGGCCTTGTCCGCGACCTGCGCGGCGAGCGAGGCGGGGTCGCCCGCCAGCGCGCTCTCCTTACGTGGGGCCGCTCCCGGAGGGGCGGCGTTCGCGGGTAGCGCCTGTAAGGCCAGCGTCGTGGCCGTGGCCACGCCGACGACCGCAGCGAGTAAGGCTTTACGTTTCACGCTGTGCTGCTCCTTTCGACGTTCTCCCTCGAGGCCGGCGCACTTTGTGAGCGCACGACGGCCCGGCGCGCCGCACGGGGATCGCCTCGGCGGCGGGATCGCAGGGAGATTGGGGGGTGGGAAGCTAGCAGGACTGTTGCGCCTTGATGCCGCGACGCTAAACGGTCACTCCCGACTGGGAAATACGTATACGCATCGGTAGGCATACCGATAATTCCGTTTTGACTGCTCAGTTGAGGGACAATCGGGGGCGTGCAATTCGGCATCCTGGGCCCGCTCCTGGTGCGCTCCACCGACGGCGGCCCTCTGGCGATCGGCGGTCCGCGCCCGCGTGCCCTGCTCGCGCTGCTGCTGCTCGACGCCGGGCGGATGGTGAGCGTCGAGCGGCTCATCGACGGCCAGTATGGCGACCGGCCGCCCGCGGAGGCCGCCAACGCCATCCAGGCGCAGATCTCCCGGCTCAGGCGGAGCCTGCCTGCCGGCCTGATCGAGTTCCATGGGGCGGGGTACCAGCTGGTGGTCTCGCCGGATGACGTGGACGCGCACCGGTTCGAGCGGCTGTCTCGCGAAGGACGGAAGATGCTGGCGGCGGGTCGTTTCCCGGGAGCCGCGTCCTCGCTCAGGGAGGCTCTCGAGCTGTGGCGGGGACCGGCGCTCGCGGACGTGGCCGACGCGCCGTTCGCG
>NZ_JBFAMX010000082.1:0-28776 GCF_040659615.1 Nonomuraea sp. NPDC049784 | reverse complement strand
CTCGAGCAGCAGTGACCGCTCGAGCAGCAGTGACCGCTCGAGCAGCAGTGACCGCTCGAGCAGCAGTGACCGCTCGAGCAGCAGTGACCGTTCGGGCAGCGACCGCGGTGAGGGCGGCCGTCCTGAGAGCAGCCGCGACGGCGGGCGTGGCGAGCAGCAGCGCGAGCGCGTCGCCGACTCGGGCGGCCGAGGCGACCAGCGCGGTGACCAGCGCGGTGACCAGCGCGGCGACCAGCGGGGCGACCAGCGGGGCGGGGACGACGACGACCGTGGTGGCCGTGGCCGCAGGGGCCGCTTCAGGGAGCGCAACCGCGGCCGTGGTCGCGACCGCTTCGAGGGCGGCGAGCCCGTCATCGGCGACGACGACGTGCTCATCCCGATCGCCGGCATCCTCGACATCCTCGACAACTACGCGTTCGTCAGGACCAGCGGCTACCTGCCGGGCAGCAACGACGTCTACGTCTCGCTGGCCCAGATCCGCCGCAACGGCCTGCGCAAGGGCGACGTCATCACCGGCGCCGTCAGGCAGCCCCGCGACGGTGAGCGGCGCGAGAAGTTCAACGCCCTGGTCCGCCTCGACACCGTCAACGGCATGGACCCGGAGCAGGCCCGCAACCGGCCCGACTTCAACAAGCTGACGCCGCTCTACCCGCAGGAGCGCCTGCGCCTCGAGACCGAGCCGAACATCCTGACCACGCGGATCATCGACCTCGTCTCGCCGATCGGCAAGGGCCAGCGCGGCCTCATCGTCTCGCCGCCCAAGGCCGGTAAGACGATGGTGCTGCAGGCCATCGCCAACGCGATCACCCGTAACAACCCCGAGTGCCACCTGATGGTCGTGCTCGTGGACGAGCGGCCTGAAGAGGTCACCGACATGCAGCGGTCGGTCAAGGGCGAGGTCATCCACTCGACCTTCGACCGTCCCGCCGAGGACCACACCACGGTCGCCGAGCTCGCCATCGAGCGGGCCAAGCGCCTGGTGGAGCTGGGCCACGACGTGGTCGTCCTGCTCGACTCGATCACCCGCCTCGGCCGCGCCTACAACCTGGCGGCCCCGGCGTCCGGCCGCATCCTGTCGGGTGGTGTCGACTCCACGGCGCTCTACCCGCCCAAGCGGTTCTTCGGCGCCGCGCGCAACATCGAGAACGGCGGCTCGCTGACGATCCTCGCCACGGCCCTGGTCGAGACCGGGTCCAAGATGGACGAGGTCATCTTCGAGGAGTTCAAGGGCACCGGCAACGCCGAGCTCAAGCTCAACCGCTCCTTGGCCGACAAGCGGATCTTCCCCGCGGTGGACGTGGACGCGTCCGGCACGCGTAAGGAAGAGATCCTCATGGGCAAGGACGAGCTCCAGATCGTCTGGAAGCTGCGGCGGGTGCTGCACGCTCTGGACATGCAGCAGGCGCTCGAGCTGCTGCTGGAGAAGATGAAGGAGACCAAGTCCAACGCGGAGTTCCTCCTGCAGGTCCAGAAGACCACGGTGAGCAACGACCGCGACTAGCGGCTCCTGGTACTAAAGGGGCGGCAGGGGTTTCTCCCTTGCCGCCCCTTTTCCGTTCACACCGGGTCGCGCTCTGTGCGGCGCCGGGACGCGCATGTGTGGCGAGGCGGGGGTTCGTCGGAGTACCGGAGCGGGGGTTAGCCCTACCTCGACGACGGAGCCTCCCACATTCACCTCGGCCCTTCTTGCGTGCACTCTGGGGACATGCCATCAGTCGCGTTGAAGGACCGTGTTCCGTTAGGTCCCAAGGGCCCCCTGGGCATCGTGGTCGACCCGATGACGTGGCGGGCGGCGCCGTACCTGCTGGTCACCGGGTGGCTCGGGCTCGGCTGGTTCGTCGTGCTGTCCGTGGCCCTGCCCGTCTCCCTCACGCTGACGGTCGTCTGGGTGGGCGTGCCGCTGGTGATGGCGACGGTGCTGATGTGGCGCGGCGGGGCGATGCTGGAGCGGCGGCTGATGCACGCGGCGTTCGGCGTCAAGATAGACGACCCGTACCACACCAGGCCGGAACGCGGGCTGGGCGCGCATCTCCGGTGGCTGCTGGCGGACGCGGCCACCTGGCAGGACCTGGGCTACCTGCTGATGCTGCTCCCGCTCGGCCTGGTCGAGACGGCCCTGTCCATGGTCCTGTGGATGGTGTCGGCCATGCTGCTCATCCAGCCCATCCTGATGTCTCTGTGGGTGGCGACGGGCCTTCACAGCGAGCTGACCATCGACAGCTGGCCGGGCGCCTTCGTGGCCGCGATGTTCGGGGCGCTGCTGTTCGTGCTGGCGGCGTACCTGGTGCGGGGGATGGCCTGGCTGCACGGGACGCTGGCGAGCGTCCTGCTCGGCGGCAGCCAGGAGGAGCGGCTGCGGGCCAGCAGGGCCAGGGGGATCGACGCGGCCGAGGCGGAACGGCGCAGGATAGAGCGCGACCTGCACGACGGCGCGCAGCAGCGGCTGCTGTCGGTGGCGGTGGACCTGGGGCGGGCTCAGTCGAAGTTCGACGACGCGCCCGAGGAGGCCAGGATGCTCATCGCCCAGGCCCACGCCGGCACGAAGGCGGCCATCGCCGAGCTGCGCAACCTGGCCAGGGGCATCCATCCGGCCATCCTGAGCGACCGCGGCCTGGACGCGGCCCTGTCGGGGCTGGCCGCGCGGGCGCCCGTCCGCGTGGACGTCTCCGTCGAGCTGGGCGAACGGCCTCCCGCTGCGGTCGAGAGCATCGCGTACTTCATCGTGGCCGAGACGCTGACCAACATGGCCAAGCACTCCGGCGCCACCGAGGCGTCGGTCGCGGTGGTCAGGGACCACCGCGGCGTGGTCGTCGACGTGTGGGACAACGGCATCGGCGGCGCGGTCGTCTGCGCGGGCGGCGGCCTGTCCGGGCTGGCCGACCGGGCGGCCACCATCGACGGCGTGCTCGTCCTGCACAGCCCCCTGGGCGGCCCCACGCTGGTCCGAGCGGAGCTTCCCTGCGAGTGGTAGCCGGTCCGTCCGGGCTCTCCCGTGCGCAGGCGCGCTGCGAATGGTAGTCATGTGGCCATGCGCGTGGTCATCGCCGAGGACTCCGTACTGCTGCGTGAGGGTCTCGCCCGCCTGCTCGCCGACGGCGGCATCGAGACCGTCGCGGCCGTCTCGGACGGGTCCGCGCTGGTGTCCGCGGTGCTGGAACACGAGCCCGACCTGGCGATCGTCGACGTACGCATGCCGCCGACCCACACCGACGAGGGCCTGCGGGCGGCGCTGCAGGTGCGCGCGGCCGTACCCGACTTCCCGATCCTGGTCCTCTCGCAGTACGTCGAGGAGCGCTACGCGGGAGACCTCATCGGCAAGGCCGTCGGCTACCTGCTGAAGGAGCGGGTGGCCGACGTGGCCGAGTTCCTGGAGGCGGTGCGTCAGGTGGCGGCCGGCGGCACGGTCATCGACTCCGAGGTCGTCGTGCAGTTATTGAGTCGCCAGCGCCGAGGCGCTCCGCTCGACTCGCTCTCGCCCCGCGAGCGCGAGGTGCTCGCCCTGATGGCCGAGGGCCGCTCCAACACCGCCATCGCCACCAGGCTGGTCGTCACGGAAGGTGCCGTGGAAAAACATATCTCCGGCATTTTTGCCAAACTGGCCCTCGGGCCCGCGCCGGAGGATCACCGCCGCGTGCTCGCGGTTCTGACATATCTGGGCCGCTGACGGGAATGCGCGATGGCCTGGGATGGTTGGACGATCTGGCACACTGGTAGCTGACCATTTAGCGGTTCCGGTTCACGCCGTGCGTGAAGGCGACCCGGCGGCCGCACCCCGAAAGGACAGCGATGAAGCGCGACATCCACCCTGAATATCACGTGACGCAGGTGTCCTGCTCCTGCGGTAACACGTTCACCACCCGTAGCACCGCGAAGAACGGCGTCATCCACGCCGACGTGTGCTCTGCCTGCCACCCGTTCTACACCGGCAAGCAGAAGATCCTCGACACCGGCGGCCGGGTGGCTCGCTTCGAGAAGCGCTTCGGCAAGAAGGCCACGGGCAACTAGCTTCACCGACGCCGACCCGGACGCACTCCCGTGCGCCGGGTCGGCGTTGTTGGTGAAGGCCGACCTCAGCCGAACTCAAACGTAAGGACGCACGGTGAACCTCGACGAGTTGCTCAAGGAGTATTCCGAGCTGGAGCTGCAGCTCGCCGATCCCGCCGTGCACGCCGACCAGAGCAAGGCTCGCACCCTGGGCAAGCGCTACTCGCAGCTCACGCCGATCGTCGGCACGTACCGCGAGCTCGATTCGGCCCGCGAGGACCTCGGCGCCGCCAAGGAGCTGGCCGGTGAGGACGAGGCGTTCGCGGCCGAGGCCGCCGAGATCGAGGAGCGCATCCCCCAGCTGGAGGAGAAGCTCAGGCACCTGCTCATCCCGCGCGATCCCAACGATGACAAGGACATCATCATGGAGATCAAGGCGGGCGAGGGCGGCGAGGAGTCCGCGCTGTTCGCGGGCGACCTGCTGCGGATGTACCTGAGGTACGCCGAGCGCCTCGGCTGGAAGACCGAGATCATCGACAGCCAGCCCTCCGACCTGGGCGGCTACAAAGACGTCACGGTCGGCATCAGGGCCAAGGGCGACGAGGGCGTGTGGTCCAGGCTCAAGTACGAGGGCGGCGTCCACCGCGTGCAGCGGGTGCCCGTCACCGAGTCGCAGGGCCGCATCCACACCAGCGCCGCGGGCGTGCTCGTCTACCCGGAGGCGGAGGAGGTCGACGTCCAGATCGACCCCAACGACCTGCGCATCGACGTCTACCGCTCCAGCGGCCCCGGCGGCCAGAGCGTCAACACCACCGACTCGGCGGTCCGCATCACCCACCTGCCCACCGGCGTGGTCGTCTCGTGCCAGAACGAGAAGAGCCAGCTCCAGAACAAGGAGTCGGCCCTGCGCATCCTGCGTGCCCGGCTGCTGGCCATCGCGCAGGAGCAGGCCGAGGCCGCCGCGCAGGCCGAGCGCAAGTCGCAGGTCCGCACGGTCGACCGCTCCGAGCGCGTACGCACCTACAACTTCCCGGAAAACCGCATCTCCGACCACCGGGTCGGCTTCAAGGCGTATAACCTCGACCAGGTTCTCGACGGCGAGCTCAACGCCGTCACCCAGGCCCTCATCGACGCCGAGATGGCGGAGAAGCTCGCACAACACTCATGACATTTCTGCTGGACGAGATCGCCCTCGCCACCGCCCGGCTGGCCGAGGCAGGTGTTCCCTCACCGCGCACCGACGCTGAGGAGATCGCGGCGTTCGTCCACGGCGTGCGCAGAAGCGAGCTCCACACGGTCAAGGACGCCGACTTCGACGCGCTGTTCTGGGAGGGCGTCGCCAGGCGCGAGGCCCGCGAGCCGCTGCAGCACATCACCGGGCACGCCTACTTCCGCTACCTGGAGCTCGCGGTCGGGCCCGGCGTGTTCGTGCCGCGGCCCGAGACCGAGGTGGTGGCGGGCTGGGCCATCGAGACGCTGCGCGCGATGGACGTGACCGCCCCGCTCGTGGTCGACCTCGGCACCGGCTCTGGCGCGATCGCGCTCTCGATCGCCCAGGAGGTGGCGCTGGCCGAGGTCCACGCCGTGGAGGTCGATCCCGAGGCGTACACATGGGCCAAGCGCAACATCTCCGAGCTCGGCCAGGGCCGCACCCACCTCCACCCGGAGGACCTCGCGGAGGCGCTGCCCGAGCTCAACGGCAAGGTCGACCTGGTCATCTCCAACCCGCCGTACATCCCGCCCGGCGCGATCCCGCGTGACCCCGAGGTGCGTCACTACGATCCCTCCAGGGCGCTGTACGGCTCCGGCGACGACGGGCTCGGCGAGGTCCGCGCGGTCGAGCGCACGGCCCGCCGCCTGCTGCGGCCGGGCGGCTGGGTGGCGGTCGAGCACGCCGACGAGCAGGGCAGAGCGGTCTATCTGACGTTCCCCGAGGACAACGGCTGGCGTGATGTGCGCCTTCGCCAGGACCTCACCAGAAGAGACCGCTTCGTCACGGCCCGGCTGGGCCAGGACTAGGATCCATGCGAGCGAGGTGATTGGACCGTGGGAAGACGCTTTGACTGCTCCGACCTGGAGCAGCGGACCGAGGGCCTGACGGAGGCCGCCGCGGCTGTGCGCCGTGGCGATCTCGTGGTGCTGCCGACGGACACCGTCTACGGCATCGGTGCCGACGCGTTCACGCCGTCGGCGGTCACCGCGCTGCTCGACGCCAAGGGGCGGGGCCGCGAGATGCCGCCGCCCGTGCTCGTGGGCACCGTCAGAGCCGCCACAGCGCTCATAGACGACCTCGGGCCGTACGGGCAGGACTTGATAGACGCCTTCTGGCCTGGGCCGCTCACGTTGGTCTGCAAGGCCAACAGGGCCCTTTCCTGGGACCTGGGGGAGACCAAGGGCACGGTGGCCGTACGCATGCCGCTCCACCCCGTGGCGCTCGACCTGCTCAAGGAGACCGGCCCCATGGCCGTTTCCAGCGCCAACCGCTCCGGCGCCCCCGCCGCCACCACGGCGGAGGAGGCCGAGGAGCAGCTCGGGGAGTCGGTCGCGGTCTACCTCGACGCCGGCAAGACCACCGACAACACGCCCTCCACCATCATCGACCTCACCACGGCCGTGCCCAGGCTGCTGCGTCGCGGTGCGATCCCGGTGGAGAAGCTGCGCGGCATCATCGGGTACGTCGCCACCGAGGACTGACGTATACCGTCTGCTTATCCCGGCTGCGATCGCCCTCCGGCCAAGATTACGGTGAGGCCCGGAGCGGCGATTACGTCCGGGAGTGGCCCATGGGCAAGTTCGACGGCATGGATCCGAAGCTGGTCCGTGACCTGCTGACCGAGGTGAAACACGCGGCCACGCAGATGCGCGCGGCCGAGGACCGGGTCAGGCTCGCCATGCAACGGGCTGAGCTGTCCGCCGTGACCACCCACCGCCCCGCCCAGGTCGCGGACTCGGTCGACGCGATGGTCAAGGACGTCAACGTCCGGCTCGGGGTGCTGGAGAAGCGGGTCGACCAGCCGCGGGGCGACGTTCCGGGGACGGGGGCGGGGTCCACGCAGGACGACGAGCCCAAGGACGTGCGCGGGGATCAGGGCAAGTACGACAATCCACGGGCCGACGAGACTCCCCCGAAGAACGACGACACCAAGACGGGCGAGGAAGCCAAGACCGGTGACGGTGCTAAGACCGACGCCGAGGGCAAGACCGGCGATGGTGCCAAGACCGACGCCGAGGGCAAGACCGGCGATGGTGCCAAGACCGACGCCGACGGGAAAAACGGGAAAACCGGTGACGGTGCTAAGACCGACGCGGATGGCAAGACCGGCGATGGTGCCAAGACGGACGCGGATGGCAAGACCGGGGACGGTGCCAAGGCCGACGCCGACGGCAAGACGGACTCCGATGGCGATGGGAAGACGTGCGACGGCGCCAAGGACACCGGGACCGGGGACAAGACCGGTGATCAGCCCGTTGACCAGCCTGTTGACCAGCCCAAGGACGACGACCTGGACAGCCGGCGCGACCGCGGCGCCGAGGCGGACGGCGGCACGACCGGCACCCCGGCCAATGACCAGCAGGACGTGAGCAAACCGCAGATCGTGGAGGTCGACGGCGTCAAGGTCCTGCAGATACCCATCGACCCGCCCACGGCCGAGCAACTGGAAGACCTGCTCCAGAACGCCGACAAGGTCCAGGCGGCGGAGATGCCGAAGCTCCCCGCCGACGGCGCGACGACCCACGCCGCCGACGTCAACGCCTGGGCCAACGACGGCAGCGACGTGGTCTCCGCCGACACCACCCCGCCCAACCTGGACGCGCTGAAGACGGTGGTGGGCCATCACCGCGAGATCCCGCCGCTGGACATGCCGGGCCTGTCGGAGACGTCCGGCTACGACACCACGCCCACGGACGGGACGGCCCCCACTGCGGGGACGAACGACGACGCCTGCGCCTCCGGCACCACGCCGGGTGGCGCGGACACGACCCCGGGTGGCACGGACACCACGCCAGGTCGTGCCGACACCACGCCGGGCGGTACGGACACCACGCCTGGTGGCACGGACACGACCCCGGGTCGCGCCGACACCACGCCGGGCGGCACGGGTGTCACACCCGACCGGCCCTCGGGCGACGGGGTGGGCCAAGGGGCGGGTGACGGGCAGGGGACGGGCGTCCGGGGAGCCGGTGATCAGGGGGCAGGAGGTACGGGTGACCAGCGGGCGGGAGGCCAAGGGGCACCCGTCACGATCCCGCCGACCAACCCCTCGATCCAGGTGCAGATCGCGTACGGGCCGGAAACCGCGGCATCGAACGTCAACACCTGGGCAAGCGACGGCAGCGACGTCGTCTCCGTGGACGTCGCCCCGCCCAGCCTGGACGCGCTGAGGACGGTCGTGGAGCACCACCGCGACATCCAGCCCCTCGACATGCCCTCCGTCGAGGTCCCGCCGGGCGAGTACGGCAAGGGTGAGTGGGCACCCAGGCACATCCAGCCGGACGGCCCGCAGGGCGAGATAGACCCCGGCACGCCGGAAAGGAGCGCGTGATGTACGTCGACCCCCCGGCGCCCAGGCCAAGGG
The DNA here is from genome assembly GCF_040659615.1 of Nonomuraea sp. NPDC049784. Lineage (NCBI taxonomy): Bacteria > Bacillati > Actinomycetota > Actinomycetes > Streptosporangiales > Streptosporangiaceae > Nonomuraea > Nonomuraea sp. NPDC049784. Next base: position 20,215 of record NZ_JBFAMX010000082.1, on the reverse strand, counting down.
ACCCCAACGAGACCCCGCCGGTCAGCGCCTCGGGAGCCCTGGACAGCCCTCAGAGGGCCTGGGAGTTCAACCCCGACTACCAGCGCCTGGTCGTGGCGTGGAACACCGTCCTGCCCCAGCTGGAGGCCCTCAGAACGGCACTTGACAAGGCGTACGGCCTGGCCAAGAGCCCTCAGACGTGGGACGCGCCTGTGGGCGAGCGCTACGTCCAGGACATCCGCGAGTGGCGCACCAGGCTCGCCGTCTACCGCCACAACGTGCTCACGACGATCAGCGACGAGGCGGCCGACACCCCCAGGTGGATCCAGACGACGGCCAACGCGCCGCACGCGTTCCAGTAGCACGCACCAGGCGCGTCACCGTACTTCGGCGGGGTTCTCGTGCGTGGGAGGCACCCCGCGGCTGGGAGAAACGGACAGCAGGTCGTACCCTGGGAAAATGGGTGAGGAACCCTACTACGGCCCCGACTTCGGCCTGCTGCGGAAGCAGGACCCGGAGCTCGCACAGGTCTTGCTCGATGAGCTGGACCGGCAGCGGGGCAATCTCCAACTGGTCGCGAGCGAGAACTTCACGTCGCCCGCCGTCCTGGCCGCGATGGGCTCGACCCTCACCAACAAGTACGCCGAGGGTTACCCGGGCAGGCGCTACTACGGCGGCTGTGAGGTCGTGGACCGGGCCGAGCGGCTGGCGGTGCAGCGGGCGCGCGAGCTGTTCGGGGCGGAGCACGCCAATGTCCAGCCTCATTCCGGCGCCTCGGCGAACCTGGCCGCCTACGCCGCGCTCCTGCAGCCCGGCGACACCATGCTGGCCATGGCCCTGTCGCACGGCGGCCATCTCACCCATGGCTCCAAGGTGAATTTCTCGGGTAAATGGTTCAACGTCGTGTCGTACGGGGTGCGACGGGACACCGAACTCATCGACTACGACGAAGTCAGGGACCTGGCCCTGCGGCACCAGCCGAAGCTCATCGTGTGCGGAGCCACGGCGTACCCGAGGCTGATCGACTTCACGGTCTTCCGCGGCATCGCGGACGAGGTGGGGGCGTGGCTGATGGCCGATGTGGCGCACACGATCGGGCTGATGGCGGGCGGCACGATCCCGTCGGCGGTGCCGCACGCGGACGTCGTGACGCTCACCACCCACAAAGCGCTGCGCGGACCGCGCGGAGGGGCCATCCTGTGCACGGAGGAGTTGGCCAAGAAGATCGACCGGGCGGTGTACCCGTTCATCCAGGGCGGGCCGTTGATGCACGTGGTGGCGGCCAAGGCGGTGGCATTCGCGGAGGCCATGCGGCCGGAGTTCGCGGACTACGCCAGGCGCGTGATCGTGAACGCGCAGGCGCTGACGGAAGCGCTGGCCGGGGAGGGGATGCGGCCCGTGTCCGGCGGCACGGACACCCATCTGGCACTGATCGACCTGCGTGAACTCGACGTGTCCGGCGCCGAGGCGGAGACCAGGTGCGCCGCGGCGGGGATCACGCTCAACCGGAACGTGATCCCGTACGATCCCGAGCTGGCGGCGATCACGTCGGGGATCCGCGTCGGCACGCCGTGCGTGACCACCCAGGGCATGGGCCCCGAGGAGCTGAAAGAGGTGGGAACCCTGGTGACCCGGGCAGTGCGCCAACCGGGTTCGGCCAGGGAGATTCGGGATAGAGTCTCGGCGCTTCTTGCCATCCATCAGCCATATCTCAGCGAATATTAAGCTGGTCTGTGTCGTTTTCCGGCCCCAGCAGGCCGGATGATCCGGGAAACTAGGTCCGTGCGCGAATACCTGTTCATGGCGCTCATATCGGCGGCGGTCACCTACCTGCTGGTTCCGCTGGTGCGCCGTTTTGCCATCCGCATCGGCGCCATGCCGGAGATTCGCGATCGCGACGTGCACACCACGCCGACGCCCAGGCTGGGCGGCCTCGCCATGTACGGCGGGCTGGTCGTGGGGCTGCTGCTGGCCGACCGGCTCACCCACTCGAGCGAGGCGCTGGCGGGCACCGGAGCCCAGGTGGTGCCCGCGTTGATCATCGCGGGCGGGCTCATCACGTTCACCGGCTTCCTCGACGACTGGTGGGGCATGGACGCCTTCATCAAGCTCGCCGGGCAGGTCGCGGCGGCCGGGGTGCTGGTCTTCTTCGGGATGCGGCTGACCTCCATCCCGCTGCCGGAGGCCTGGGGCGGTCCGACCAGCGTGGACTACACGCTCAGCACGATCATCACCATCCTGGTCGTGGTCGTGACGATCAACGCGGTCAACTTCGTCGACGGACTCGACGGGCTCGCGGCCGGGATCGTGTGCATCGCGGCCATGGCCACGTGGGTCTATTCGATCATCATCTCGCAGAAGATCTCCGGAAGTAACATCACCGCCACGGCGGCCATCGTCGCCGTCCTCATCGGCACGTGCCTGGGCTTCCTCCCGCACAACTTCCACCCCGCGAAGATCTTCATGGGCGACACCGGAGCCATGCTGATCGGCCTGGTGCTCGCCTCCTCGATCGTCACCGTGACGCCGGTCGACACCACGGCCATCGTGGACATGAACGAGTTCCCGGTGCTGGTCCCGCTGCTGATCCCGGCGGCCGTCCTGGTGCTGCCGCTGATCGACCTGATAACCGCGGTCATACGGCGCACGTCACAGGGCCTGTCCCCCTTCGCGCCCGACCGCGGTCACCTGCACCACCGGCTGATGGACATCGGCCACTCGCACCGGCGTTCGGTGCTGATCATGTACGCGTGGACGTTCCTGTTCTCGTTCCTCGTCGTGGGCCTGTCCTGGGTCGGTGTGCCCGTCCTGATGTTCCCTGCCGTCATCGTGCTCGCGCTCGCCGTGCTGGTTCTGATGGCGATGCCGCGCTGGCGGGGCAGGGGCGGGGTACACGCCGCGACGCCCGACAATCCCGACGACGACGGTGGTCCGCCCACCGGGCCGATGCCGCCGATCCTTCCGGAGGATCCCCAGGTCAAGCGGCAGGCGCCGCCCTCCGGAGGCGCCTCGCGCGAGCGTGCGAGCGCCGAGGGGAATCCGGGCATTCCGGTCTTTCCAAGCCGTTCTTGATCGCGAACTGGAAACGGCAGGTAAAAGCGGTCTTCCGTGAGCTTGTGATATCTTTCACGAGCAGGGACTCCAGATGCACCGGCTCTGGAGGTAGCAAACGCTCGCTTGATAACATGTTGATGGAGCATTAATGCAGGCCAACGACGTGCGCGTACTCAAGAGCGCCGCGATCCCGACCCTGGCGGTCGGAGTGGTCGCCGTGGCCGTTTCGCTCCTGATAAGTGGCGGCAAGGGAGCGCTGGGCGCCGCGATCGGCACTTTGCTCGTCGGGGTTTTCTTCAGCATCAGCGTGGTAGCGGTGTCCTATGCCGCACGGGTCTCCCCCCAGATGATGGCGATCGCGGCGATGGTCAGCTACCTCGTCAAAGTCGTCGCCATTATGGTGGTGCTGGCCTCGTTCCGTGGCACCACGGCCTGGAACACCCAGGCTTTCGCCTGGTCGGTCGTGGTCTGCACGCTGGTCTGGACGGGCTTCGAAGTGCGCGCGTTCATGAAGACCAAGATGCTGTACGTCGACCCCGAGGCCCGGGTCCCCGGAAAGGGCGACTCATGAAGGCTGGTAAAGGGACGGGGTCCGATATGACTAGTCCTCTACTTGCCTGCTATCGTCAGGGCCGCGATGAGCGCAAAGGAACGCCGACCAGAAGAGGACGGTCGCGACTTCGCCGATGCCATGTGGTCAGTCCCCAGCTATCTGCTCGCAGGGATGGCCTTCTACGGAGGCATCGGGTGGTTGCTGGACCGTTGGCTGGACATGTCCGCGTTCTTCCCCATAGGCGTGGTCCTTGGGGTCGTGCTCGGCGGCTACCTGGTCTACCGGAAGTTCGGTCGCTAGCCCGACACAGCGAGCACTTCGCTGAGGAATCTCTTGTGATCCATTTCGACGTTGAAGGGAACGCCGCGTGAAGGCGCTGACGGTCCTCGCTCCTCCAAGCGATCAGTTCGGGGCACCGACTCCAGAAGAACTGTTCAATCTCCCCCCCATCGTCCCGGGGGTGGACTGGCTCACCAAGCCGGTTCTTCTCGCGCTCCTGTCCTCGATCGTCGTGATCGGGTTCTGCTGGGCGGCCTTCGCCAATCCCAAGGTCGTGCCCCGGGGTGTCCAGAACGTCGCCGAATACGGCTACATGTTCGTCCGCGACCAGGTCGCCCGGCCCTTCTTGGGCAAGGACGCCGACCGGTGGATGGGCCTGCTGGTGACGCTCTTCTTCACAGTTCTCCTCTGGAACATCATGGGCGTCATCCCGGTGCTCCAGTTCCCGGTGGCCTCGCACATCGCCTTCCCGGCCGTGCTCGCGCTCTCGATCTACGTGCTCAAGGTCTACCTGGGCATGAAGCACCAGGGCGCGCTCGGCTACTTCAAGAACATGATGTTCCCGCCGGGACTGCCCAAGCCGATCTACGTGCTGCTCTCGCCGATCGAGTTCCTGTCGAACCTGATCATCGCGCCCTTCACGCACGCGGTCCGACTCTTCGCCAACATGTTCGCCGGCCACATGCTGCTGGCCTTCTTCAGCATGGTCGGCTTCTGGTTCCTCTTCGAGAAGCTGACGCCGCTCGGCGCCGGGGTGGGCGTGATCGGCGTGATCATGACCATCATCCTCACGGGCTTCGAGATGTTCATCCAGTTCCTGCAAGCGTTCCTGTTCGCGATGCTGGCCGCCATGTACATCGGCGGCTCGCTGCACCCAGAGCACTGAGAACCCACATACCGGAATATCCATGACCGGTGAGAATCCGCTTCACCGGCCGTCCAGTAAAGGAATAACAGTAATGAGCGTTCTCGCTGAGGTCTCCGGCAACGTCACCGCCATCGGTTACGGTCTCGCCGCCATCGGCCCCGGCATCGGCGTCGGCATCATCTTCGGTCAGGGCGTGCAGGCCATCGCCCGCCAGCCGGAGGCGTACGGCCTGATCCGCCAGAACATGCTCCTCGGCTTCGTCCTCACCGAGGCCCTCGCCCTGATCGGCCTGGTCGCGCCGTTCATCTTCCAGGGCATCAAGTAACGCGCCCTTCTGACGAAAGGCTGCACTCATGACGTACAAGGCAGCTACGATCCTCGCCGAGGAGGGGGCCGCCAACCCTCTCATCCCGCATGCCTACGAGCTCGTCGTCGGTATCTTCTCGTTCTTCGTCGTCCTCTTCGTCGTCGGCAAGATCCTCATGCCGCGCATCCAGAAGACGTTGGCTGAGCGGACCGACGCGATCGAGGGTGGCATCAAGAGGGCCGAGGAGGCCCAGGCCGAGGCGCAGGCCCTGCAGCAGCAGTACCGCGACCAGCTGGCCGAGGCCAGGCACGAGGCGGCCAGGCTGCGCGAGGAGGCTCGCGAGCAGGCCGCGCAGATCAAGGCCGAGCTCCGCGAGGAGGCGCAGGCCGAGGCCCGCCGTCTCGTCGAGGCGGCCCACACGCAGATCGAGGCGGACCGCCAGGCCGCCTTCGCCCAGCTCCGCACCGAGATCGGTCGCCTGTCGACCGATCTGGCCGGCCGCATCGTCGGCGAGTCCCTCGAGGACGAGGTCCGGCAGAGCCGCATCGTCGACCGGTTCCTCGACGAGCTCGAGTCCTCGCCGCAGGCGGTGCGCTGATGCGCGGTTTGAGCAGGACGTCGCTGGCCGAGGTCGAGGAGCGGTTCAACGCGGTCGCAGGCAGTGCCGACCTCGGTACGCTCTCCGACGAGCTGTTCGCGGTCGCCGATCTGCTCGACCGCGAGCACGGCCTGCGCCGTGCCCTCTCCGACCCGGCCAGGTCCGGGGAGCAGAAGGCGGCCACCGTGCACGCGCTGCTCGAGGGCAAGGTCAGCGAGGCGGCCCTCGCCACCACCGAGGGCGCGGTCGCGGCCAGGTGGTCGCGCACCGGTGACCTGGCCGACGTGCTCGAACGGCTCGGCGTCGTCGCCGCGGCCGCGGAGGCAGAGGGCCAGTCCAGGCTGGACGATGTGGAGGACGAGCTCTTCCGCTTCGGCCGCATCGTCGCCGCCAACCCCGACCTGCGTCGCGCGCTCGCCGACCAGGCCGCACCCGCGCCGGGCAAGGAGCAGTTGCTGCGCGACCTGCTCGGCGGCAAGGTCGCGCCGACCACCCTGCGCCTGATTACGCAGGTCGCGGTGCATCCGCGTGGGCGTAGCCTGGAAGCAGGGCTGGAGGAGGTCGGCTACCTCGTGGCCGCGCAGCGCCAGCGCCTCGTGGCGGTGGTGCGCAGCGCGGTCGAGCTGACCGAGGGGCAGAAGCAGCGCCTGGCGGCGTGGCTGAGCGCCTCCTACGGCCGCGACGTGCACCTGAACGTCGAGGTGGACAAGCGAGTGCTCGGTGGGTTCTCGGTCCGCATCGGCGACGAGATCATCGACACCACCATTGTGGGACGAATCGAAGAAGTCCGCCGCCGGTTGGCCGGCTAGGCGAATAGGGAGACAGAGTAGAGATGGCGGAGCTTACGATCCGGCCGGACGAGATCCGGGACGCGCTTGAGCGCTTCGTCCAGGCGTACGAACCGGAAGGCGCCGCGCGCGAGGAGATCGGGACCGTCGTCGACGCCGGCGACGGCATCGCCCATGTCTCCGGCCTTCCCTCGGCGATGGCGAACGAGCTGCTCGAGTTCGAGGGCGGCACGCGCGGCCTGGCACTTAACCTCGACACCCGCGAGATCGGTGCCGTGATCCTGGGTGAGTTCAGCGGCATCGAAGAGGGCCAGACGGTCCGCAGGACCGGCGAGGTCCTGTCCGTGCCCGTCGGCGACAACTTCCTCGGCCGCGTGGTCGACCCCCTGGGCAACCCGCTCGACGGCAAGGGTGCCATCGAGGCCGAGGCCATTCGCGCCCTCGAGCTGCAGGCCCCCACCGTCGTCCAGCGGCAGCCCGTCAAGGAGTCGCTGGCCACCGGCATCAAGGCGATCGACGCCATGACCGCGATCGGCCGTGGTCAGCGCCAGCTGATCATCGGTGACCGTGGCACCGGCAAGACCGCGATCGCCGTCGACACGATCCTCAACCAGCGAGAGAACTGGGCCTCTGGTGACCCCACCAAGCAGGTCCGCTGCGTCTACGTCGCGGTCGGCCAGAAGGGCTCGACCATCGCGCAGGTGCGCGCTCGCCTGGAGGAGGCCGGCGCGATGGAGTACACCACCATCGTCGCCGCCCCCGCCTCCGACCCCGCTGGTTACAAGTACATCGCGCCCTACGCCGGCTCGGCGATCGGTCAGCACTGGATGTATCAGGGCAAGCACGTCCTGATCGTCTTCGACGACCTGACCAAGCAGGCGGACGCGTACCGCGCCGTCTCCCTGCTGCTGCGCCGCCCGCCGGGCCGTGAGGCCTTCCCCGGCGACGTCTTCTACCTCCACTCCCGTCTGCTGGAGCGCTGCGCCAAGCTCTCCGACGACATGGGCAGTGGCTCGATGACCGGCCTGCCGATCATCGAGACCAAGGGCAACGACGTCTCGGCCTTCATCCCGACCAACGTCATCTCCATCACCGACGGCCAGGTCTTCCTCGAGACCGACCTGTTCAACGCCGGTGTGCGGCCCGCCATCAACGTCGGCGTCTCGGTGTCCCGAGTCGGTGGCTCCGCGCAGGCCAAGGCCATGCGGAAGGTCGCGGGCACGCTGCGTCTGTCGCTGTCGCAGTACCGTGACCTGGAGGCCTTCGCGGCCTTCGCCTCCGACCTGGACGCCGCGTCCAAGGCCCAGCTCGAGCGCGGCCAGCGGCTCGTCGAGCTGCTCAAGCAGCCCCAGTACAGCCCGTTCTCGCTGGAGCGCGAGGTGGCCTCGATCTGGGCGGGCACCACGGGTGAGCTGGACGACGTGCCGATCGAGGACGTCCGCCGCTTCGAGTCGGAGTTCCTGGACTACATCCAGGCCTCGCACAAGGGGATCTTCGACACCGTTCGCGAGACCAGGGACCTTTCGGACGACACGGTGACCGCTCTGAAGGACGCCATCACGGAGTTCAAGAAGGGCTTCACCACGTCGTCGGGCGAGCTGCTGGTCAAGGACGAGCCGGTGGCCCCGCTGGAGGCCCAGGAGGTCGGCCAGGAGAAGATCAAGAAGGTCGTCCGTCCGGCGGCGGAGAAGTAGGTCATGGGAGCCCAGCTCAGGCTGCTGCGGCGGCGGATCAACTCGGTCAAGTCGACCGCGAAGATCACGCGCGCCCAGGAGCTCATCGCCTCTTCACGGATCGTGAGGGCGCAGCAGCGGATGCAGGCGGCGCTGCCTTACGAGCGTGAGATCACTCGCGCCGTCACAGGCGTCGTCAGCAACGCGGCGAGCGTCGACCATCCGCTGACGGTGGCGAAGGAGAACCCCGCCAAGGCGGGCGTGCTCATCGTCACCAGCGACAGTGGGTTCTGCGGCGGCTTCAACGCCAACGCGCTGCGCGAGGCCGAGGCCCTGCGCGGGCTGCTGGAGCAGCGCGGACTGACCGTGGTGCCGTTCGTCACCGGGCGCAAGGGTGTCACCTGGCACAGCTTCCGCCACCGCGAGATGGGCGGCCAGTGGGTCGGCTTCTCCAGGAAGCCGGCCTACGCCGACGCCAAGGAGATCGCGCAGACGCTGATCGACTCGTTCAAGGACGAGAACGGGATCGACGAGATCCACATCGTCTCGACCGAGTTCGTCTCGATGCTGACCCAGAACGTCGTGGTCAAGCGGATCCTCCCGCTGGAGGTCGAGGAGACCGAGGCGACGGAGGCCACCGCGATCCCGCCGTACTTCGAGTTCGAGCCGACGGCCGGCGACGTGCTGGAGTCGCTGCTGCCGCGTTACGTGGAGTCGCGCATCTTCACGGCGCTGCTGCAGTCCGCGGCCTCGGAGGAGGCCGCGCGGCGGCGCGCGATGAAGTCCGCGACCGACAACGCCAACGAGCTGATGCGGTTGCTGACCCAGGAGATGAACCAGGCTCGCCAGGCCGAGATCACCCAGGAAATCAGCGAGATCGTCGGTGGCGCCAACGCGCTCGCTGACGCCGCAGCGGGGAAAGAGTGAAATGACTGCAGAGGCTGTTGAAAACGTAGAGGCCGCGGCGGCCGGCACGGGCCGCGTGGCTCGTGTCACCGGCGCCGTCGTCGACGTGGAGTTCCCCGTCGAGGCGATGCCCGCGATCTATAACGCTCTCAAGGTCGAGGTGACCCTCGGCGGCGAGAACAAGACCCTGACCCTCGAGGTCGCCCAGCACCTGGGCGACAACCTGGTCCGGACCATCTCGATGCAGCCCACCGACGGCCTGGTCCGCGGCCAGGCGGTCGAGGACACCGGCGGCCCGATCTCGGTGCCGGTCGGCGACGTGGTCAAGGGTCACGTGTGGAACGCGCTGGGCGAGACGCTCGACGTGCCGACCTCCTCGCTCAAGATTTCCGAGCGGTGGGGCATCCACCGGCCGTCGCCGGCGTTCGACCAGCTCGAGTCCCGCACCGAGCTGCTCGTCACGGGCATCAAGGTCATCGACCTGCTCACGCCGTACGTGCAGGGTGGGAAGATCGGCCTGTTCGGCGGCGCCGGCGTGGGCAAGACCGTTCTGATCCAGGAGATGATCCGCCGGGTCGCCCGCAACTTCGGTGGCACCTCGTGCTTCGCCGGTGTGGGCGAGCGCACCCGTGAGGGCAACGACCTCTGGCTGGAGATGGAGGAGGCGGACGTCCTCAAGGACACCGCGCTCGTCTTCGGCCAGATGGACGAGCCGCCGGGCACCCGTCTGCGGGTCGCCCTGTCGGCGCTGACCATGGCGGAGTACTTCCGCGATGTGCAGAAGCAGGACGTGCTGCTGTTCATCGACAACATCTTCCGCTTCACGCAGGCCGGTTCCGAGGTCTCCACGCTGCTCGGCCGCATGCCGTCCGCCGTGGGTTACCAGCCCACGCTGGCCGACGAGATGGGTGTGCTCCAGGAGCGCATCACCTCGACGCGTGGTCACTCGATCACCTCCATGCAGGCGATCTACGTGCCCGCGGACGACATCACCGACCCGGCGCCGCACAACGCGTTCGCGCACCTCGACGCGCAGACCGTTCTTTCGCGGCCGATCTCGGAGAAGGGCATCTACCCGGCGGTGGACCCGCTCGACTCCACCTCCCGGATCCTCGACCCGCAGATCGTGGGCGAGGAGCACTACCGGGTGGCTCAGGAGACCAAGCGGATCCTGCAGAAGTACCGCGAGCTCCAGGACATCATCGCGATCCTCGGTATCGACGAGCTGTCCGAGGAGGACAAGGTCACCGTCCAGCGGGCCCGCCGCATCGAGCGCTTCCTGTCGCACCCGATGTACGCCGCCGAGGCGTTCACCGGCCAGCCGGGCGAGACCGTCCCGCTGGACGAGACCATCGCCTCCTTCAAGGGCCTGTGCGCGGGTGAGTACGACCACCTGCCTGAGCAGGCGTTCTTCATGGTCGGTGGCATCGAGCAGGCTGTGGCCAAGGCCAAGGACCTCGAGCGCCGGTAAGTCGCCCTAGGGTGGTGGTGCGGTGACGCAAGCCGTGCCACCACCAGATCGGAAAGGAACCTACAAAAGTGGCGAAGCTACGAGTAGGGGTTGTCTCACCAGAGCGTGAGATCTGGTCGGGCGAGGCCGACATGGTGATTGCCAAGACCGTGGACGGCGAGATCGGTATTATGCCGCAACACGCACCTGTGCTCGGCGTTCTCGTCGAGGGCGGCGTGCTGCGCGTGAAGCGGGAGGGCGAGGGCGACCTCGTGGCTGCGGTGCACGGCGGTTTCATCTCCGTGGCCGACGACGAGGTCTCCGTGCTCGCCGAGGTGGCCGAGCTCGGTTCCGAGGTCGACGTCGCGGCTGCCCGTGACGCTCTCGACCGGGCGCAGGCCTCGATCGAGGCCAACCAGGAAGACGCCGACGCGGCAATCGAGGCCAAGCGTGCCAGGGCTCGGCTCCGCGCGGCGGGCGAAGAGGTTTAATAATTACAAGCGGGGCTCTGGGGGGCGGCATGGTGGCGACGGTTCTGATTCTCGTAGCTTTTGCCGCCCTCATAGTCCTGCGAGGCATCACGCTGGCCCGCTCGCGCGGGAGCGTACCGTGTCGCCTGCGTGTGGGCGACCGCGGCTGGCAGAGCGGGGTAGCCCGCTACGCCGACGGGGAGCTCCACTGGATTCCGCTCTTGGGCGTCCGACTGAGGCCGCGCCACGCGATCGCGAGGCGCGGCCTCGTCATTTCCGCCCGCCGTGAGATCGACGGCGGGCTTTTCGCTGTCGACTGCGGCGGGACGACCCGCGGGATCTCCCTCGCGATGAGCGCCGACGCCTTGACCGGCTTCCTGGCGTGGCTGGAGTCCGCGCCGCCCAGCGCCTACCTGGACGTCGCCTAGCAGCGGGTGCGGCCCGGCGCCTACGTGGACGTCGCCTCGCGAGTGCCGCCCGGCTCCGGCCGGAGGTCGCTCAGCGGGTGCCGCCCGGTTTCCAGAGGATCTCGTTGCCCCCGTGGGCGACCCGGCAGGCGATGAAGAGCAGGTCCGACAGGCGGTTGAGATATTTCGCCGTCAGCGCGTTCATGTCGTCGTGGGCCTGCAGGGCCGCCCACGTGGTGCGTTCCGCCCTGCGGACCGTCACCCTGGCCACGTGGAGCGCGGCCGTGGCGGGGTCGCCGCCGGGGAGCACGAAGCTGCGCAGGGGCTTGAGCTCGGCGTTGAAGCGGTCGCACTGCTCTTCCAGCCGGTCGATGTACGACTGCTCCACCCGCAGCGGCGGGAACTCCGGGTTCTCCACGACCGGCGTGGCCAGGTCGGCCCCCACGTCGAACAGCTCGTTCTGGATCCGGACCAGGACCTCCACGAGGTCCGCGGGCAGCGTGCCGTGCGAGAGCGCGAGCCCCAGGTGGGCGTTGGCCTCCTCGACGTCGGCGTAGGCGGCCAGCCGGGGATCGGTCTTGGACGCCCTGCTCATGTCGCTCAGCGCGGTGGTGCCGTCGTCGCCCGCGCGGGTGTAGATCCGGGAGAGGACGACCGGCTTGTCCTTGTCGGCGCGCGTCATGGCATCAGCGTAATGACAAATGTCATCAGAAAGGGACGCGGGATCCATACTAGGGCCGTGATTTCCGCGACTAGCAGGGCGAACGCCGCCGACGACACGATTGACCCATGACAAAGGAGATGACCTGATGCTCGAGATCAGCGAGCTGCGTAAGCGCTTCGGAGGTGGGCCCGGCGCCCCCGAAGGCAAGGTCGCCCTGGACGGGATCAGCTTTTCAGTACGGCCCGGCGAGATGTTCGGGTTCGTGGGCGCGAACGGCGCCGGCAAGACGACGACCATGCGCATCGTCATGGGGGTGCTCCAGGCCGACTCCGGCTCGGTGAGCTGGCAGGGCAGGCCGCTCGGCTACGACGACCGGCGGCGCTTCGGCTACATGCCAGAGGAGCGAGGGCTTTATCAGAAGATGCGCGTCGCCGAGCAGATCGAATATTTCGGCCGCCTGCACGGGCTCAGCCCCGCTGCCGCGAAGAAGGCCACGGACGAGCTGCTGGAGCGGCTCGGGCTGACCGAGCGCAGGGGCGACGCCGTGCAGGCGCTCTCGCTGGGCAACCAGCAGCGCGTGCAGCTGGCCGTGGCGCTGGTGCACGAGCCGGAGGTGCTGGTGCTGGACGAGCCGTTCTCCGGGCTCGATCCGATCGCGGTGGACGCGCTGGCCACGGCTCTGCAGGAGCGGTGCAGGGGCGGCGTGCCGGTGATCTTCTCCAGCCATCAGCTGGAGCTGGTCGAGCGGCTGTGCGACTCGGTGGGCATCGTCTCGGCGGGCCGGATGGTGGCCACGGGCACGGTGGCCGACCTGCGGGCGGCCGAGGGCAACACGCTGCGCGTCGTCGTACGCGACCCGGCCCCCGGCTGGGCTGACGGCCTGCCCGGCACGGTCACCGTGAATGGCGACAGGCACGTCCTGCGTACCGACGACGGCGGGGACGACCAGGAGATCCTGCGGCGCGCCGCGAAGGCAGGGCACGTTGAGCACTTCGGGGTCGAGCGGCCGACCCTCACCGAGATCTTCAAGGAGGCCGTGGCGTGAACGGGCTGATGCTGGTCGCCCGCCGGGAGATCACCACGCAGGTGCGGACCAAGGGGTTCGCGATCGGTCTGATCATCACAGCCTTGCTGGTGGCGGCGGTGTCCTTCGCGCCCAAGGTGATGGGCGGGCCGGACTCGTACACGCTGGGCACCGTCAACTCCCAGCAGCTGCCGCTGCAGGCCGCCGCGCCGGACGCGAAGGTCGAGTGGCGCGGCTTCCCCGACGAGGCCGCCGCCAAGAGGGCCGTGCTCGACGGGGACGTGGACGCGGTGCTGGTCGACGGCACGAGGGTGCTGACGGACGGTGAGATCGACAGCCAGCTCGGCGTGCTGCTGCAGAGCGTCAACCGCGAGGTGAGGCTCGGCGCCGCCGGCGTGTCGATCCCGCCGCTGAAGATGGAGTCCGTGGGCGCCGACACGCGTTACGAGGCGGCCCGCGCCGGGATCGCGGTGGTGCTCGTCCTGGTGCTCTTCATGCTTCTCATGGGCCAGGTCATGATGGTGGCCATGGGCGTGGTGGAGGAGAAGGGGAGCCGGATCGTGGAGATCCTGCTCTCGACGCTGCGGCCGTGGCAGCTGCTCGGCGGCAAGATCATCGGGCTGGGCGTGGTCGGCCTGATCAACCTGGTCACGATCCTGTTCGTCGGGTTCGTCTCGGCCTCGGCCTCCGGACTCGCCTCCGACTTCCCGCCCGGGATCCCGGGGGTGCTGGCCGGGGTGCTGGTGTGGTTCATTCTCGGGTACGCGTTCTTCGCCACGCTGGCGGCCGCGCTCGCCTCGCTGGTCTCGCGCCAGGAGGAGGTGAGCACCGTGATGACGCCGCTGACCATGGTCATCATGCTCACGTACCTCGTGGCCTTCTACGCGACCGATGACCCGACCGGCACGCTGGCCACGGTCGTGTCGTACGTGCCGCCGTTCTCCTCCATGGTCATGCCGGTGCGGATGGCCGCGACCGAGGTGCCCCTGTGGCAGGCGGGACTGTCGATGGCGGCCATGGCGCTGGCCGTGCTCGCGGTGCTGGGCTTCGGCGCCAAGATCTACCAGCGGGCCGTGCTGCGGACCGGGGCCAGGCTCAAGCTCGGCGACGTGCTGCGCGCGGGCTAGATGGACGAGATCACGCGGGCACGCCGCCTCACCTGGAAGGTGCTGATCTCGAACTTCGTCGTGATGTGGTTACTCATCGCGATGGCGACCGCGATCATGTTCGTCGAGGGAAGGTTTCAGTGGTGGCGTGCTGTGCCCGCGCTGATCGCCGCGATCTGCTTCACGTGGTACTGCTCGCGCATACTCAACGAGATACTGGACCACCGCCGCTATCCCACCAGGCAGGTGGTGGTGGCGGCGGTTCTCGCGCTGGTCACGGCGGTCCTGGGCGGGGCCGACCCGTTCGGCTGGGGTTTCGTGCTCATGTGCTGGTTGGGCGTCGCCACGCTCGAGATCCCCAGACGCAGGTCCTGGTCGATGGCGGCGGGCGCGTGGGCGGCCGGCGTCGCGCTCGGCGGCCTGGCTCTCGCGACCGGCACGCCCATCATGGGCATGGACCTGCCCGTGGGCGTTGGCCTCGCTTTCTACACGCTGACCTACGGGATCTGGTGCGCGATAGTGCCGCCGTCCAACAGGGTCTGGGTGTGGATCTGGTCGCTCGCCGTACAGGCTCATGAGGGGCGGGAGGCGCACACGCGGTTGGCGCTGGCCGAGGAGCGGCTGCGCTTCGCCAGGGACCTGCACGACCTCGTGGGGCACCAGCTCTCCGCCATCGCGGTCAAGACCGAGCTGGCCGTACGGCTGTCGGACGTGGACACGGGGGCGGCCAAGGCCGAGATGGCCGAGGTGAACGCGCTGACCAGGAAGGCGCTCAAGGAGCTGCGGCAGGCCGTGCGCGGCTACCGCGAGCTTGACTTGGCAGCTGAGCTGAATAGCGTGAAGGGAGTGCTCGAAGCGGCGGGCGTCCGCTGCGAGCTGCGCATACCCTATGGCGAGCTGCCTGACGAGGTGGCGCCGGCGTTCGCCTACGCGGTTCGCGAGGCGGTGACCAACGTGCTCAAGCACAGCACCGCGACGTTCTGCGACATCACGATCCGCTTCACCCCGCAGGAGGCGGAGCTGAGCGTACGCAACGACGGCGTGGCGCGGAGGCAGGCCGCGGATCTGGGGAGCGGGCTGACGGGCATGGGGGAGCGTATGGCCGCCGTGGGCGGCAAGGTGAGCGCCCACCCTACGGAAGACGGAGAGTTCCTGCTGAAAGCAGTCGTGTCAATTCCGATAGGTGGGTAGGGGAGACAAGACTGCACAGGGTTCAGCTCGATGAGAGCCCTGCGCATGGCAGTGACTACGCTGCGTATCTGACTGAGGAGGTGGCATGCGAGTCCGGGGCAATCCACGTGCCCAGGTGGTACGGATCGGTGCCAGGCTCGACGCCGGCACCTCCGCTGGGGTGCGGGAGCGGCTGCACAAGGCTCTCGACTCCGGCGAAGGTGACCTGATCCTGGATCTCTCCAAACTGGAGATGATCGACGCGACCGGTCTCGGGGTGCTGGTGGGCTCGCATAGGCGCGCGCTGAGCGTGCAACGCCGCCTCGTTCTTCGGGGGGTGCCACCGAGGATCATGCGGATCCTGGCGGTGACCCGGCTGAATCGGGTCCTGCATGTAGAGGTTCCGGCTGCCGCGGTGGCCTGATGTGACATATCGGAGCGGGCGACGATCAGCCGTTGCCCGCTCTTTCTTGGGTTAGCCAGAATGCAGTTTTCGGGCTGACCGCTGGAAATGGTTCTCGAATACTCAGGGTGTGCCGAGGCTCTGGGCGAAGATGTGCACCGCGACGTCGACGAGTTCGTCGATCGGCGGTTGCTCGTCCGCGTGCAGCCATTCGATGAGCAACTCTTGTAGCGCTCCAACTACACCGAGTGCCACCAGTCGCCGATTCAACCTGGTGGTCTGTGCGAAATCGGCGGACGCCTCCTCGATGAGCCGCGCGAACGAGTCCACCGAGCGCTGACGGGACTGTGTCAGGACATCTCCCGAGCGGCGTACCTCGACGTGCATGATGCGGGCGCGCCGCCAATCCGCCGTAGTGAACTCGATATAGGCTTGAATCCCGGCCTTGACTCTGTCGTCAAGTGTCTTCGGCGCCTCCTGGACGGCTTTGGTCACGACCGCGAGGCTTTCGTCGACGCAGCGCTCGTGTAACGCCTGAAGGAGCTCCTCGCGCCCGCCGAAACATTCGTAGAAGGCGCGGTTGGAGATCCTCGCCTCCGAGCACAGCCTTTCGATGGTCGTCGCCGTGAACCCCGGCTTGGCGTATAGCGTGTACGCGGCCGTCATCAGCCGCTCGCGTCTGTCTGCCAGTCTTTGCTCAGCTGACATTCCCCGGTAAGACCGGTTCACATTCCACCCGTCCAACATGATCGTGGCCCCCAGAGCACACAATTATGGACGGATGATCCGTTTTGGGAAAGGGTAAGAAGATTAACTTTTACGTCGGCCGTGCAAGAACGTGACAAGCCTGATCAGCCGCTCAAGTTCGGCGGGCCCCCGGGTGAACGATGTCAGGTTCATCCCGGGCATCGCGAAGCGCTGACGGGAGATGGCTTTGGGCCTGGCGAACTCGCGTAGACCGTCGGCTCCGTGTATCCGCCCGAACCCCGAATCGCCCACCCCGCCGAACGGCAGCGCCGGCACGCCGGCGAACGAGATGACCGAGTTGATGGCGGTCATTCCGGTACGCATCATGCGGGCGAGCTCCATGGCCCTGCGCGTGTTCCCGGAGAAGATGGTCCCGCCCAAGCCGTACGCGGAGGCGTTGGCCAGCTCCAGGGCCTCCTGGGCGTCGCGGGTGCGGCGGACGGTGATGGTCGGGCCGAACGTCTCCTCGCGCACCGCGGGGGAGTCCTCCGGCACGTCCTCGACGATCACGGGGTCCACGTACGGGGCGCGTACGGATCCAGGCCCACCGGTCACGACTTTTCCGGATTTGGCGGCGTCATCGATGTGCCGCTTGATGATGTCCACCTGCCCCGGCATCGTGATCGGCCCGTAGTCCTCGCCTGCCTTCACCTTTGTCGCCCGGTCGGACAGCTCGCGCATGAAACTGTCATAGACGGCGTCGACGACGTAGACGCGCTCGACGCCCACGCAGGTCTGGCCCGCGTTGGACATCGCGCCCCACAGGCAGGCGTCGGCGGCCTTCTCGAGGTCGGCGTCGGCGTCCACGATGAACGCGTCCTTGCCGCCGCACTCGGCCACGATGGGCGTGAGGTTCTCGGAGCAGGCGGCCATGACGCGCTTGGCCGTGGCGGTGGACCCGGTGAACGCCACCTTCTTGACCCTCGGATCGCCGGCCAGCGCCGCCCCGGTCTCGCCCAGCCCTGTCACGGCCTGGAACACGGGCTGTTCGGGCACCGCCTCGGCGAACAGCTCGGCGAGGCGCACACCGATGCCCGGGGTGAGCTCGCTGGGCTTGAACACGACGGCGTTGCCGGCCGCCAGCGCGTAGGCGATGGAGCCCATCGGGGTGAAGACCGGGTAGTTCCACGGGCCGATCACTCCGACCACGCCGAGAGGGAGGTATTCGAGCGTGGCGGCCAGGTTGAGGCCGATCATGCCGGTGTTGACGCGTCGGCGGCCCAGGACTTTGCGCGCGTTGCGTGCGGCCCAGTCGAGGTGGGTGATGGCCAGCACGATCTCCAGCGTGGCGTCACCCACCGGCTTGCCGGTTTCCTCATGGACCAGCCGGGCGAGGTCCCTGAGGTTCTGGGTGATGACCGCCTTGTAGTCCAGCAGCCGCTTCTTCCGCTCAGCCGGCCCGACGGCGGCCCACCACCCGGCCGCCTCCTCCGCCCGCCCGACGGCCTCGTGGACGGCGTCGGGGGTGTGCTTGGGGTGACTGCCGACGATCTCGCCGGTCGCCGGGTTGAGTGAGTCGAACGTCAGCGTCCTCATGGCGCCACGATAATCCGGTAAGCCACCCCTTACTAGGCCAAACGCCACCACCCAGGCCTTACGCCCACCTGACCGTCTGCGGCGCGTGACGCGTGTGGTGCTCGTGACGCGGTGCTCATGCGTTCCGGTCTCAGTAGCCGATCAGCTCCCGGCCGCCGCCTCCAGCACGAAGACGGGGATCACCCGATCGGTCTTCTCCTGGTATTCGGCGTACGGCGGATACGCGGCGACCGCGCGCTCCCACCACTCGGCCTTCTCGTCCCCGGTGATCTCACGGGCCGTCATGTCCAGGCGTACGGGCCCGTCCTGGAGTTCCACGTGTGGGTCGGCCTTGATGTTGAAGTACCAGACCGGGTGACTCGGGAAACCGCCCTTCGAGGCCACGGCCGCGTACCGTCCCTCGTGCTCCACGCGCATCAGCGGGATCTTGCGGATCTTGCCGCTCTTCGCGCCGCGCGTCGTGATTATGACGACGGGCAGTCCCGTGTCCCAGAGCGTTGTCCCCTGCGTGCCGTCCGAGCTCTCGTACAGCTCGACCTGTTCGCGCACCCACTGCGCCGGACTCGGCTCGTACTCGCCCTCAAGAGGCATCGCGTCCGTCCCATCGTCGCCTACGGATGATGTTGCGCAGTTCGACACAGCCACCGCGCGGATTCATCCTCACCACACTGCCGGCAAGCGTCCCGCCCGGCAGGCCCACCAGATGATCACCACCCAAGACACCTCCTGGTGGCGTGGAAGGGTGTGGCGCAGCCGTGACAGATCAGAAAAGAGTGGGGTTCTCGGGTTCGATGCCGCGCAGAGCGTCGTAGTCCAAGGTGACGCAGTCGATGCCGCGATCCGTGGCAAGGACCCGCGCCTGGGGTTTGATCTCCTGGGCGGCGAAGACGCCGCGCACGGGTGTCAGCAGCGGGTCGCGATTGAGCAGCTCAAGATAGCGAGTCAGCTGCTCGACCCCGTCGATCTCCCCCCGCCGCTTGATCTCCACCGCCACCGTCGCCCCCACCGCGTCCCGGCACAGGATGTCCACCGGCCCGATCGCCGTCATGTACTCCCGCCGGATCAGCGAATAGCCGTCCCCCAGCGTCGTGATGTGCTCGGCGAGCAGCTCCTGCAGATGGGCCTCCACCCCGTCCTTGATCAGCCCAGGGTCGACGCCGAGCTCGTGGCTGGAGTCGTGGAGGATCTCGGCCATCGTCAGGACCAGCTTCTCGCCGGTCTTGCCGTGGGTGACCGTCCAGGTCTCGCCGTCCTCCTTGAGCTTGCACGGCGGGTTCATCCAGTTGAGCGGCTTGAAGGCGCGGTCGTCGGCGTGAATGCTCACGCTCCCGTCCGCCTTGATCAGTACAAGCCTGGGGGCCATCGGCAGGTGCGCCGTGAGCCGTCCTATGTAATCCACGCTGCATCGCGCGATGACCAGCCGCATGACGCTCCACCTTAGCGGCTCTGGAAAACTGGACGCATGGCGTTCGAACGGGTGGGAGTGGTCGGGCTCGGCACGATGGGGGCCGGGATCGCCGAGGTGTTCGCGCGGGCCGGGCTGCGGGTGATCGGGGTCGAGGCCGACGCCGAGGCGCTGGCCAGGGGGCGCGGGCATCTCGAGCGTTCCACCGGGAAGGCCGTCGACAGGGGGAAGCTGGCGCCGGGGCAGCGGGACGAGATCCTGGGCCGCATCACGCTGACCACCTCGCGCGAGGACCTGCGGGACGTCGACCTGGTGGTCGAGGCGATTCCCGAGATCCTCGATTACAAGATCTCGCTGTTCAAGGACCTCGACCGGATCTGCGAGCCCGAGACCGTGCTGGCCACCAACACCTCCTCCCTGTCCGTCACCGCCATCGCCGCCGCCACCGGCCGCCCCGACCGGGTGGTCGGCATGCACTTCTTCAACCCCGCGCCGGTGATGAGGCTGGTCGAGGTCGTGGGGACGGTGGTGACCGCGCCCGGGGTGGTGTCGGACATCACGGCGCTGGCGGGCAGACTGGGCAAGACGGCCGTGGCGGTGGGCGACCGGGCCGGGTTCGTGGTCAACCGGCTGCTCCTGCCCTATCTGAACCAGGCCGCCGTGCTCATGGAGCTGGGCGTGGCCGGGCGCGACGACATAGACGCCGCGATGCGGCTGGGCGTGGGGCTGCCCATGGGGCCGTTCGCGCTGCTCGACCTGATCGGGCTCGACACCGCGTACGAGGTGATGGGGGTGCTGTTCGACGAGACGCGCGACCGGCGGCACGCG
>NZ_JBFAMX010000081.1:9909-28807 GCF_040659615.1 Nonomuraea sp. NPDC049784 | reverse complement strand
CCGCCGAAGTGATCCGCCTGTTCGAACGGCTCGGCTGGGCGAACAACGTGCACTGGCCCGACCACGACCGCATCCAACGCCGCCGCGCCGCCCCGCCATCACAAGCCCGCGGCCCAGCCGCAGGCTGACCGAGATCCCGGATGGTCGCGGCTGTACGGCCTCCAGCACCGCTGCGTCTTCTGCGTCCCCTCCCCCTCCCAATCCTCCAACCGGCCCGGCACCACCTGGCGTCCGTTGACCGAGCCCGCCGCCCAGTACCCGTGGTCGCTCCTCTGGCACGAGACCAGCCCCTCCACTCACGTCGCCGCCGTCATCGACAGCGCCAGACGACTCTCCCGGCGGCTCGGCTGGCTGGAACCCACGCGGCCGGCACCGGGAGATCCAGCAGTCGCCAACCTCGACGACCGGCTCTCCTGATCCAGGAGAGATGACACACCTCTTGTGGCGTCGAGGAGGCAGTCATCACGGCGACGCCCATCGCATCGGGCGCAGGCCGGACGCAGGTTCAGTGCAGATCGGATGATGGCGGGCAATCTGCGCCTTTACCACGAGATGTAAGGACAAAGTTAGCGACTGATAGTGTCAGGTAGCCGCAGACCACGCTATCGGCTGAGGGTCGCGACCGCCGGGCCCCCGTATGAGGGCGGGCCCCCGGTGAGGGCTCCGGGTTCCACCGCACAGGCAGACGGGGTAGCCGTCTTCACCGAGCGAGCCGCATCGGCATCCATTCTGGTGCGGCCGGATGACCGAAAGGCATGGCAGTTGGCCCTCACATACGGCTTTCTCAGCACCCACCCGCCCACCCAGTGCGGGCTCGCGACCTTCAACTCCGCTCTGGCCGCCCATCTCACCATGGACGGCGCCTTCGGCGGGATCGTCCGTGTCACCGCGGAAGGCGACGACGAACGGCCGCAGCCCGGGGTCGTACACACCTGGACTCCCAGCAACCCCGGCGGCTGGCAGGCCGCGGCCGCGGCTCTCGAGGACTTCGACGTGGCCATCGTGCAGCACGAGTACGGCATCTACCCCGGCGCGGACGGCCGGGACGTCCTGCCGCTGCTACGCTGCCTCGCAGTGCCGAGCATCGTGGTCCTGCACACCGTCCTGGCCGAGCCCACTCCCCGGCAGAAAGCCCTGCTCGAGAAGATCGGGGCCGCCGCCGGCGCGATCGTGACCATGACCTGCACCGCTCGTGACCGGTTGATGGCCGGCTACCGGGTGGACGCCGGCAAGGTGTTCGTCATACCGCACGGAGCCGCCGACCACCTGCGGATCCCGGCTCGGCGCCACCCCCGTCCGCACCTGCTCACCTGGGGATTGCTCGGACCTGGCAAAGGCATCGAGTGGGCGTTGCGCGCGCTCGCGCTCCTGGGAGACCTCGACCCGTCACCGATCTACACGATCGCCGGAAAGACCCACCCCAAGGTGCTGGAGCTCCAGGGCGAGGCCTATCGCGAAAGCCTGTACGAGCTCGCGGCCCGGCTCGGAGTGTCCACGGCCGTACACCACGACCCCATCTACCGGGCTCAGGACTCGCTGAGCCGGCTGGTCCGCTCGGCGGACGTCGTCGTGCTGCCCTATGACTCGGTGGAGCAGGTCACGTCCGGTGTCCTCATCGAGGCCGTGGCCGCGGGCGTGCCGGTCGTCGCCACCTCCTTCCCGCACGCCGTGGAGCTGCTCACCGGCGGTCCAGGGCTGCTCGTTCCCCACGGCGACCCCGATGCGCTCGCCTCCGCCATACGCCGTGTCCTCACGCAACGTGGGCTCGCCGACGATCTCACCGGACGTACCCGCGCCCTGATCCCGTCCCTGCTGTGGCCCGCGGTCGCGGCCCGATACGACGGCCTCGTCCGGTCACTCCTCGCGAAACGGCCGGCCACAACGGCCGCGATGCTGCCGTGAGCGCTACCACTCCCGGCTTCAAGCACCTGCTCCGGCTGAGCGACGACACCGGCCTGTTCGAGCATGCCCGGCGCGCCGTCGCCCTGCGTCATCACGGTTACTGCACCGACGACGTCGCCCGCGGGCTCGTCATCGCCAGCCGGGAACCGCTCCCTACCCACCGGCTGATCCGGCTGGTCGAGTGCTATCTGGCCTTCGTCACGCACGCTCAGGATCGTTCCGGCGCGTTCCGCAACCGGCTCTCCTTCGACCGGCGCTGGAGCGACCGGCCAGGCGTCGGCGACTGGTGGGGCCGGGCGATGTGGGGCCTGGGCACCGCGGCAGCCCGCAACTCCGTTCCTTGGATCCGGAAGGAGGCTCTGCACGCGTTCGCTCTCGGGGCCGAACAGCGCTCCCCGCATCCGCGCGCCATGGCCTTCGCCGGGCTCGGCGCGGCGGAGGTCCTACGCGCCAGTCCGGACAGCACCGTGGCCGCCGCCCTGCTGACGGACGCCGTGGAGGCGATCGGCACTCCCTCGGAGAATGCCTCCTGGCCGTGGCCACAGCCACATCTGACGTACGCCAACGCCGCGCTCGCCGAGCTGATCATCGCCGGCGGAGACCTGCGCGGTGATCGGCAGCTGCTCAGCAGCGGCCTGCGCATGCTCGAGTGGCTGTGTGACATCCAGACGAGGAACGGCCGGCTCTCGGTCGTGCCCGTCGCCGGCTGGCGGCAGGGCGCGCCGCGGCCCCACTACGACCAGCAGCCGATCGAGGTGGCCGCGCTCGCCGACGCCTGCGCCACTGCCGGACTCGTGACCGGCGACCCCTCGTGGCAGGAGAAGGTACGCCGGTCGGTGGCGTGGTTCCAGGGCGCCAACGACGCCGGCGTTCCGATGTGGGACCCGGCGACCGGCGGAGGCTACGACGGCCTGACCGAGCACGGCCCGAACCTCAACCAGGGCGCGGAGTCGACCATCGCGCTGATCTCCACCATGCAGCATGCCGGGCGGCTCTCATGACCAGCGGGGATCTGGCCACACGGCTCGGTCCGATGCTCACTCCCGACCCGCGAAGAGTGATCATCAAGCTCTTCGTGCCCGGCGAGGACGCCGCGCTCACCCGTACCCGGGCGTCCGCGCTGATCGACCGCATCATGCTCCTCGACCACGACCAGACGACCGAAATGCTCCAGCAGACGCTGCAGCGATTCGGCGGCCGGCACTATGACCTCGAAGCGGCCTTCGCCCATCACTACGATCTGGTCCGCCACCGCGTGCCACGCGACGTCGACCTTTCCCTGCCAACCCGACTCCTCGTGGGTGCCTACTTCAGTCACGAATACGCCGTGGAGGGCGCGGCGGTGTGCAACCCCTCGATGGTGCCCCATCCCGACCAGTCCGGCCTGCGCCCCGGACAGCTCCGCACGGCCATCAGCCTGCGGCAGATCGGCGAGGGACACCTGTCATCCATCGGCTTCGCCACCGCACTGCTCGGGCCCGACTCCGACCTGGCCATCGCAGACCGCTCCGGAACGCTGTCCGTCGGACGCCGGCACTCGACCCACCATCGGCGCGACCTGCTCGCCGCCGGACTCTCCGACAACGCCTGGGACAACGAAGTCACGGCCAGCATGCTGCGATCCCTGCCGGAACGTTTCGAAGACGACGGCTTCGAATACGCGATCGCCCAGCTCCCCGCCGATCTGCTCACCCGTACCACCACGCAGCAAACCCTGGAAGAAATGCGCCGTGCGACGCGCTCCGAGTACGCCGTGGCCTTCCCCGCCGATCTGCCACTTCACCGGCGAGTTCTCTGGCCGGCGACCGCAACCGAGTGCAACGGCATGGAGGACGCGCGATTCGTGCGAATCGTCGACGAGAGCGGCAGGCCGTCGTATCGTGCCACCTACACCGCCTATGACGGGCAGCACATACGCTCACACCTGATCACCAGCCACGACCTGCGCCATTTCGAGCTCACTCCCATGCGGGGTCCCGCCGCCGTCAACAAGGGCATGGCGCTGTTCCCACGACCGGTCGGCGGACGCAGTCTGGCGTTGTGCCGTTCCGATGGCGAGACCATCGGTCTCACGACCCTCGACCGGCACAACAGATGGCAACGGCCGGTGCCCCTGCACACTCCCCGCCGGGGCTGGGAACTCATCCAGACAGGCAACTGCGGATCCCCTATCGAGACCAGTTTCGGCTGGCTCGTCCTGACCCACGGCGTCGGCCCCATGCGCGACTACGCCATCGGCGCCCTCTTGCTCGACTCCCATCAACCACACCGTGTCATCGCCGAACTCCCAGGCCCGATCCTCACCGCCGACGGCGCCGAACGCGAAGGCTACGTGCCCAACGTCGTGTACTCCTGCGGCGGCCTGCTCCACGATGACGCAGTGTGGCTGCCCTACGGGGCGAGCGACACCCGTATCGGATTCGCCCGTGTGCCGCTCGACACCCTCATCAAGGCGATGCGTCCACCACAGTGACGAACGACCCGTCAGATGTGGCTTTCTGACTGCCCAGCGGACACCGACTCCCCCGCCAAGCGGCACCCTCTTGTCACGTCTCGTCATCGAGATCGCCACGCACAGCGGCATCGAGAAGGTGCGCTTCGGCACCTCCATACATGCGGCGAACTCCGTGAGCGCCGGATCCGGTGACTCGTCCACATCCGGCGAGTAGCCGAATGCATAGCGAGCCGGGATGTCGAGTGCCCGGCAGAACGAGACCGCCAGGTGAGCGCCTCCTAGCGCAGCGCGGAGCGCCCTGCGAGGAGTGTCCGGCCGGCAACGGAGGGAAGTTAACCCTCCAAAGCAGACAGCTCCCCCTTTGGAGGCAGAGTGAGCGATCGTGAGGGCGGGCGGTTCATCCTGGTCGGCTACGACGAATCGCCGGGGAGCGAGCAGGCGTTGCGCTGGGCGGTCGAAGAGGCGCGGCTGCGCGAGCTTCCCGTGGTGGTCTGTCACGCCTGGCAATGGCCATACCCTTTGCGCCCCATCAGCGAGCAGGCACTGGCGCAGGTCGAGCACGTCGCCACCACCGTGGTGCACGACGGTGTCGACCACGCACGCGAATTCGGCGCCGACATCGAGGCCCGGCCGTTGCTGACCAAGGGCCCGGTCTCGGCCGTGTTGCTGGAGGCCGCGCACGAGGCCGAGCTCGTAGTGCTGGGTTCCCGAGGGATGGGAGGCTTCGAAGATCTTCGGGTGGGGTCCGCGGCCGTGCAGGTCCCCGCGCACTGTGCCAGGCCGGTCGTTGTCGTACGGCCCGCAGCCGAGCCGATGGATCAAGGCGGCGTACGGATCGTGGTCGGTGTCGACGGCTCCCCCGCGAGTCAGGCGGCCTTCGGCTTCGCCCTGCAGGAGGCCGCCTTGCGTGGCGGGACGGTTAGGGCCATTTGCGGCTGGTGGGATCCCGGAGCCCTGCCAGGGCCTGATCAGCTTCCCTTTGTGGACGCCGCAATGATGCGTGCGGGAGCGGAAGCCCGCTTTCAGGAAGCGGTGCCGCTGCTGACCGCTAAGTACCCAGATGTGCCGGTGACCACCGAATTCGTGGCCGAACGGCCACCGCGCGCGATCGTCGAATCCGCCAAGGCCGCGACATTGCTCGTACTGGGACGCCGTGGGCTCGATTCCAGGCCAGGCACCTTGTTGGGAGCGGTCACCCAGGCTGCGCTATCCGAAGTCCACTGCCCTGTAGCCGTGACCCCGCCACCGAACTGACCCGTCCCGGCTCTCCGCCAGAGGCCGTGTCGCTGCCGCCTTGTCAGCGTGCGTGGTCACCCCTCTAGTGGCGGCGCCCTGACTCCGGCGCGATCCAAGCCCCACTCCTCGGACGCCCTGCCGTCCCAAAGATTCCAGCGAGGTCGCCAGTATGAACCCGTCCGGCATTGATGGAGGCTCCTGCGGGTGGAAAGGATGGAGCCCATGGCCGGTCGATCTTCTGCGCCTGCCGAACAGCTCATCCACGGTCCACGAGCGGTTTATCAAACGACGATGCCAGGCCAGCAGGGTGCCCGGGGTGACAAGGCGATGCGCTCGCAGCACCTTCGGTAGGAAGCGGTACAGGCCGCGCGCGGCGAGGAGCGATCGATCCGGTGGCGCTGCTGGTGTTCATCATGGCGCTCGTGCAGGCCTGGCCGAGCAGATACGGCGCGCCGGCCAAGCCCTCGTTCGCGGACGCCGCCGCCCAGCGGGCCACCGTCGGGAGGCAGTCCGCCGCCTGACCTTGGGGCCGGCATGACCACCGAGTTACGATGACGCCCGTTCCTCTCGCGTAGAAGGAGTAGCCATCGCCAGCTTCGCGGAGGTGCTGCGCCGCCACCGGCACGCGGCACGCCTGACCCTGGAGCAGCTCGCCGAGGCCTCCGGGGTCAGTGCAAGAACGCTGTCGGACATGGAGCGCGGACGTAGCAAGGGCCCTCAGCAACGAACCGTCACCGCGCTGGCCGATGCCCTCGATCTGACCGAGGCCGACCGCGAACAGCTCGTCGAGCTGGCCCGGGAGGGCCGCCTTCGGGACCACTGGACCCGCCCGACCGGGCCGTGGGAGCTGCCCAGATCCGTCGACGACTTCACCGGCCGAGCCGCGGAACTGGCCTGGACCGGCGATCTCGTGCATGCCGGGGACGCGCCGGGCGTGGGGCTCATCACCGGGTCTGCCGGGCTGGGCAAGACCACGCTGGCCGTGCGCGCGGCCCACGCCCTGCGGCGGGACTTCCCCGACGGGGTGATCTTCCTCGACCTGTTCGGCATGTCTGCGCGGCCGCTGCCCGTCGATGAGGCCCTGGACCTGCTGCTTCGCGCGCTCGGCGTCGCGGACCGGCAGGTCCCGGGCGAGCGCGCGTCGTTATACCGGTCCTTGCTGCGCGAGCGGCGCGTGCTGCTCGTACTCGACAACGCCGCCTCCGAGGAACAGGTCCGGCCGCTGCTGCCGGGCGGGGCGAGCAAGGCCCTGGTGACCAGCCGCCGGCTGCTGGCCGGACTGGAAGGAGTGCGCAGACTCAGCCTCGGGCCCCTGCCCCTGCTGGCGGCCACCGAACTGCTCACCGCAATCCTGAAAGACCGCGGCGCCCCGGACGAGGGATCGGCCATCTTGCAGCTCGCACAGCTGTGCGGCGGGCTCCCGCTCGCCCTGCGGATCGCCGGAAATCGTTTGGTCAGCAGGCCCGGTTGGGATGCCGCCGATCTCGCCGCCCGGCTGACGAACGAGGAGCGCCGTCTGGACCAGCTGCGTGCCGGCGACCTCAAGATCGCGACCGCGTTCGGGTTGTCGTACGAGCAGCTGGCAGCCCCGACCCGGCAGGTGTTCCGCCGGCTCGCCCTGATACCGGGCCGGGATCTCGACGCCGCTCTCGCCGCGGTGGTGGCCGGGACCTCGACGGAGGGGGCATGGGTCGCCCTCGACGAGCTCGTCGACCTCGGCCTGCTGCTGGACAGCACGTCTGGCCGCTACCGCTTCCACGACCTGGTCCGGCTGTTCGCCCGCCACCGGCTCCAGGAGGAGGAAACCGCCGCCGAGCGCGACGCGCTCACCGTAACGATGACGTCGTGGCTGCTGCGCATGGCCACCAGCGCCGGGCGGTGGTTCGAACCCGCCTACGGCGGTCCCGAGTCTGGTCTCTCCTCCGCGGAAGAGGCCGACCACTGGCTGCGTGTGAACGTGGACAACTGGCTGGGTGCGTTACGGACGGCGGCGATTGCCGGCCGGCACTCCGCCGTCCTCGACTGCGCCGAGTCCATGGACTGGTTCTCCGACCGGTGGATGCACGCGCCACACTGGCAGGAGGTCTTCACCCTCGGTGCCGAGGCCGCCGCCGCCCTAGATGATCCGGTACGGCAGGCCAGGCAGCTGAACTTGCTGGCCTGGGTTCACCTGATACCCCGAGACGACCCGGAAACCGCACTGCGATACGCAAACCAGGCCCTGGATCTGGCCACCCACAGCGGCGCCACCGCGCAGATCGCCTCGGCGCGCCACACCGGTGGAGGCGCGCTTCGAAGGCTCGGACGGCTCGATGAGGCCACCGCAGCGGAAACCCAGGCCGCGCAGATGTTCAAGGCCGACGGCGACATCGACTCCTACGCCCAGTGTCTCGGCGCCCTCGGCTCCTGCCTGCGCGACGCCGGACATTACGCCGAGGCGCTGGAGCAGTATCTCGACCTGTGGGCCCTGGTGAACGACGAGCAGTCCGGGATGACGCCGGGCATCACGGCGTTCACCCGCCCGATCGCCCTCGCCCGCGTCGGCGAATGTCTGGGACTGCTCGGCCGGCGAGCCGAGGCGATCATCAAACTCACCGAGGCGATCAGCCTCATGGAGCAGGCTCAGCTGCCCGCTCCGCAGGCCCGCGCCTTGGAGACGCTGGCCGCCCTGCTGGCCGACGCGGGCAGGACCGACGAGAGCCGCGACGCCTACGCGCGGGCGGCTGAGGTGTACGAGGCCATCGGAGACACCGAGTCGAGCAGCCGCTGCCGTAACCTGGCGACCGCCGCATCCTGACGCGCAGCCCTACTTCTGCGTGCTGTTCTGCGTGGTCTGTGATCTTCCACGCGGCTTGGATTGAGCGCACTGGGACAGGCGTCGGGCCTGTCCATCCAGGTCAGGAGCGACCATGACCATCAAGAACATCGTACTGGTGCACGGTGGCTTCGTGGACGGATCCGGCTGGCGGGGCGTCTACGACGAGCTGACCAGGACCGGATTCCGCGTCTACGTCGTGCAGAATCCGACGCTGTCGCTGGAGGACGACGTCGCGGTGACCCGCAGGGTCCTGGACTCGCTCGACGGCCCGGCCGTCCTGATCGGCCACTCCTACGGAGGCGTCGTCATCACCGAGGCGGGCACCCACCCCAACGTGGCGTCGCTGGCGTACATCGCCGCATTCGCCGCCGACAAGGGCGAGTCGGTCAACGCCATCATCGCCGACCCGCCGCCCGGCGCGCCGGTGCCGCCGATCCTGCCGCCCGTGGAAGGGTTCCTGTTCCTCGACCGCGACAAGTTCCACGGCTCCTTCGCCGCCGACCTGCCCGACCAGGAGGCTGCATTCATGGCCGACTCCCAGGTCCCGTGGGGCGTCGACGCCCTCGGGGGGACGGTGACCGAGCCCGCCTGGCGGCACAAGTCGGCCTGGTACCTGGTGGCCACCGAGGACCGCATGATCCCGCCGCCCGCCCAGAGAGCCATGGCCGAGCGTGCGAGCGCGACCGTTGTCGAGGTCGTCGGCAGCCACGCCGTCTACGTCTCCCAGCCTGCCGCCGTCGCCGACCTCATCCGCCAGGCCGCCTCCTAACCATTCCCCGCCCGGCCCTCGCCCCCTGAGGGCCGGCGCCACACACCTTTCTCAGAGACAGCTATGAACCGCCCCATCCGCCCTGTATGTCAGCCGACGCGGGCTCGTCCTCCCCCTTTCGGCAAAGGGGGAGGACGCGTTGGCGGGTTATGGGTATTCGGTGAGGTTTGCGACGTTTGTGGAGGAGTTGCTTGGGCCTCCCGTGGAATTGATGACGTGGGCGATGGTTCCGGTGCCGCCCAGGGAGACCGTCACCATGTGGTGGAAGCGGACCCCCGGCGTGTTCGGCACCTCGAAGGCCCGGTCGGCCACCACCGCGGGGTTGGCGCTGAAGTAGCAGTAGCTGCCCAGCCCCCAGGCCTCATGCGAGGTGACCGAACCGGCGACCTTGTAGGCGGCCCAGCCCCGGGTGGAGCCGTTCATCCAGGACGCCTGGTTGGGCGGATCGTAGGGCATCTCGTTCTGGAAGAAGTAGGTCCGCCCGCCGTTGCCGTTCCAGATGACCTGGTACTGGTGGTGGTGCTCGACGAACAGCCCGTAGAACGTCACGTTGTCGCCGTTGACGACGAGCCCGTTGACGGTCGTATTGGTGTTCCATCCGACGCCGCTGCCGTGGTCGGCCCGCCAGATCCAGGTGTGATCACCGATCACGTTGTCGCTGTTGATCACCAGGCTCTGTGACGCCTTGCCCACCCCGGCGCCGCCGACGCGGAAGAAGACGTCGTGCAGTGAGGTGGGGTTGGCCGCGTGGGAGGCCGCCGAGCCCGCCGGGCCGACCTGCATGAGCGTCGCCGAGTTCGTGGTCCCGGCGTCGATCAGCAGCCCGGCGATCTTGACGCCGTCCACGTCGGCGACGGTCATCGCCGTGATGCCGTTGTCGGGTACGAACGTCGCCAACCCAAGACCGAGCAC
This sequence comes from Nonomuraea sp. NPDC049784, assembly GCF_040659615.1. NCBI lineage: Bacteria > Bacillati > Actinomycetota > Actinomycetes > Streptosporangiales > Streptosporangiaceae > Nonomuraea > Nonomuraea sp. NPDC049784. The sequence goes on along the minus strand of NZ_JBFAMX010000081.1, from coordinate 18,715 downwards.
CACGGTGTCGGCCCTGGTGACCCTGATCGTGTCGTTCAGGTGGTAGACGCCCGGCGTGACCAGCAGGTCCTTGCCCGCGGCCAGTGCCGCGTTGATGTCACCAGCGGTATTGCCCGGCTTGACGACGAAGAACTGACTGATCGGCAGCGACGTGCCTGCGCCCGGCCATGACACCCCGGTGGAGTTCGACTTCAGCGCGGGCACGAACACCTGGTAGGCCCCCGCCGCGTCGATGTAGAGGAACGGCTTCTCCCGTACCACCGGCGTCTGCCCCACCGTCGTGTACGGCGGGCTGGGGAAGGTGTTGCCCGGCGCGCCGGACACCCCGACGAAGACCATGTTCCAGTTCGACCCGCTCCAGGACCCGAAGGCCGAGTTGCGGGAGATCCACTGCTGTTGCGACCCGGACCTGACCTGACCGTCGATCCGCGAGTCGGAGATCCACCCGCCGCTCGACCAGCCGCCGTCGTCCAACTGCAGGTTTCCGCGCACATGCATTCGCCGGTACGGCGCCGCCTGCGAGACCGCCCACCGGTCCGTGCCGCCCGCCGGGGAGACCGAGAGGTTCTCGGCGGAGCGCCAGAAGTTCTGCGTGGCGTTGCCGCCAAACCAGTCGGCCTCGGCGTGCACGGCCCCGTTGATCGTCACCGCGTCCGGCGTCTGTCCCAGGCCAAGGACCTGGGTGTAGAAGCCGACGTTGACGTCCACGCTGTAGGTGCCCGGCTTGAACAGCAGCGCGTACCGGTTGGACCCGAACTGGTTGGACTGCTGCTGGCTGAACACCGAGTTGAGCTGCGACTGGATTGTGAACGCGGGCATCGACGGGTCGAAGACGCGCACGTTCGGCCCCAGGTCGGGATTGGGGCCACCGCCGCCACCCGACAGGGTGAACGACTGCGCCGCTGTGCCGTTGCAGGTGTACTGCTGCAGTTGCACGCTGTCGGCCGTGGAGGCGCCCGGCACGTCGAGACACTTGCCGCTGTTCCTGTTGACCAGGTGGTACGTGCCTCCGGATTCCTCCACCGGAAGCCACTGCTGGTTGTTGCCACCGCCGTAGGCCCACAGCTGGACCGGCGCGCTGTCGGCGGTCGAGACACCGGTCACGTCCCAGGCCTGCGCGGCGTTGAGCGAGCTGTTGACCCGGTAGTAGCCGTCACTGGTGGCCTGGAACTGCCAGAGCTGCGCGCCGCTGCCGTTGCAGGCGTACTGCTGGACGGCGGTGCCGTTGGCGGTGGCGGCGGCGCGGGCGTCGACGCACTTGCCGCTGTGCTTGGCGACCACGGTGGTCAGGCCGGTGGGGACGGCTGCCTGGGCGACCGGCATGAGGACGAACCCGGCCGCGATCAGCACGAGGACGACCAGGGCACGCATCAGAACCCCGCCGTCAGTCTGGTGAAGTCCCAGGCGTTCTGGGAGACGCCGCTGCAGGTTTCGGACAGCCCTCCGGAGCAGGGGCGGTCGCGGTTGACCGACCAGAAGGCGAGCCTGGTCAGGCCATGGGAGTTGGCGTAGTCGCGGATCTGGGTCCAGGTGGCGACCGAGGTGACCTCCGACTGGTCGGACAGGCCGTTCATGCCGGAGATGCCCATGTGCGCGTACGCCGTGGCGTCCGACCAGCCGAACGCCGACTTCAGAGCGTTCTTCAGCCCTTCGGCCGCGTTGACCGTGCTCTGGTACATGTTGGACCCGCCGCCGAAGTCGAACGGCATGATCGTGTAGTTGTCGATCGGGACGCCGAGCTCCCTCGACCGGTTGATCAGTCGGGTGCCCGCGCCGGCCGGGCCGCTGGTGGAGGTGCCGAAGGTGACGACCACCTTGACGTTCGGGTTGTTCGCCTTGACGATCTTGAGGCCGTTGAGTATGCGGTCCTGGACGGTGTAGTTCTCGTACTCGTCGGTGTTCTCGATGTCGAAGTCGACAGCCGCGGGTCCCAGGGCGTTGATGACCTGCTGCACGGCGCCCGCGTACGCCTCAGGCGTACTGCAGTTGGGGCCGAGCTTGTTGCCCGACCAGCCGCCGAAGGAGATCTGGACGCTGCCGCCCTTGGACTTGATCGTGTTGATCGCCTGCTGGTCGGCGCCGCCGGTCAGCGCACGCGAGCCGTCCCAGCGGGGCGTGCAGCCGCCGCCGGACAGGATGAAGGCCATCGTGAAGGACTTCACGCCGGTCGCGTCCATGACCGTGCCCGGGTTGGGCGGGCTCCCCCACCCCATGTAGAGGTACGGGGCGCCGGGCAGCTTGCCGGGACTGGGGGTGCCGTCGCCGGAGGGCAGCGTCCACTTCTGGTTGGCGCCGGTGCCGCAGCTCCAGATCTGCAGGGGCGTGCCGTCGGCCGAGCTGACGTTGGTGGCGTCCAGGCACTTGCCGAGTGCTCGCAGGGTGCCGTCGGAGGCGGCCGTCCACTGCTGCGCGGCGGTGCCGTTGCAGTCGTAGATCTGCACCTTGGTGCCGTTGGCGCTGCTCGCGCCCGCCACGTCCAGGCACTTGCCGAGTGCGCGGATCGTGCCGTCGGACTGCGTGGTCCACGACGTAGCCGCATCCTTACGTAAGCGCCGCTCTGGAACACCAGCCCTGTAAAGGCCGGCACGGCGGACAGGGCATCCAGGTGGATGTGCGGCCTGCTGGTCGCCGCCGGCCGACAGCAGCTCACGGCGGAAGGCGACGGGATCGGGACCGGAGGGCACGCCGGCACACAGCGTCGTGATCAAGCGCCCGCTGAGCGCCGCCGCATCATCTCGGGAGCACACCCGTTCGAATATCCTGCTCCAGGCACGCGAACAGCGAACCACCGATGACGATGGACACGAGGACGGGCTAGCATACGAAGCTTTCTTGACCCACTCGCTTGACATCCGGGTCCGGCCATGGGGCCAGCGCAGAAGGCCGTTCACCTGCCCCACCTGGGTTCACTCTAAGGGTTCGCTCAGGTTGACCCCATAGCGTGACCAGATGCCTAACAACCTGGCCGTTCGGGAAGGGGGCGGCGGGCTGCAGGCCGTGGTCCAGACGCAGGTGCCTTCGCCGACCCGCCGACAGACCTGGCTGGACGCACTACGCGGTGTGGCCGTGCTCGCCGTGCTCTTCGAACACTTGCTGGATCCCCTCTTTCCCGAAATTCGCGCGAACATCAGCCCATGGTTCGACTTCGGGCAATACGGCGTCATGGTGTTCTTCCTCGTCAGCGGCTATGTGGTGCCGGCCTCGCTCGAACGGCGCGGCAGCGTAGCCGGTTTCTGGATCAGCCGCCTGTTCCGCCTCTACCCTCTGTGGATCGTCGCGGCGATCATCGGCACCGTGTTCGGTCTCGTCCAGGTGTACTCGGCCCTGCCCAGTCAACTGAGCGACCACCCGGTCGCGTCCGGCATCGCTCACCTGACGATGCTCCAAGATTTCCTTCAGGTGGTCAGTGTCGTCAACGTGTTCTGGACGCTGTCCTACGAGATGGCGTTCTACCTGCTGGTGACCGCGATCTTCGTCTTCGGCCACCGCGGGAGCACCACCGGCACGCTCACCTTCGCGATGGCAGGCGTGCTCGTGGGCGGTGTGCTTCCGGCCGGCGCCCTGTCACGCGGTCTCGGCGGTGACCTAGTCGTACTGATCGCGACCGTTGTGCTGATGATGGGACTCGCCGCGATCCTCGGCGGTGGTCATCGCGTACGACTATGCGGTGCGGCCGCCGTGGCCGTCCTGGCCGTCGTACTGCTCGGGGTCAACAGCCGGATCGGGGCCTGGCAGAGCCTGGCCATCGTGTCCACCATGTTCGCCGGGACGGCGCTCTATCGACTGGACCATGGGCAGCTCCACCGGAGGGTGACGAGATGGGTGATCGGACTGGTGCCCGTCGTGTCCATCGCCGCCGCGATCTGGTTCGGCCCCGGCTGGGGCATGTCCGACGAGCAGGCGCTGGCGTTCAGGTGGAGTTGGTCAGCCGCCGTGGCGGCGGCCTGGCTGACCTTCGTGATCGGCCGTCTTCTGCGGTCCTCCGCTCTGCCTCGCTTCCTCGTACGCGTCGGGCTGATCAGCTACTCCGTCTATCTGCTGCACCCCCTCGCGGTGCAGGCCATGCGACGGTTGATCCCGGATGCCGCTCAGGTCTCCCTCCCCGGGCGGATCACATGGTCCGTGGCGCTGCTGACCATAGTGGTCGCCTGCGCCACCCTGAGCTACCGGTTCATCGAGCAACCGGCTCAGGAACTCGGCCGCCGCGTGGCTCGCTCGGCCACTCGAAACCGACGCGAGACAACCGTCTGACCCGAACCGCTCCGGACGCGCGATCTCGGCACGCCGCGGCGCCGCGGACAGTCCCGGCCGCCGATCGGGTCGCCAATGTGGGCAGGCGCGGTTGCGGCTGACCCGTTGGACCCTGGGCGGCGGGCGCCGAGAGCCCGCTCATCCTCGTCCCGCAGGCCGGGGGTCAGTGGTCGGCGTCTGGCGGGTGGCGGTCAGGTAGGCGACCGCCGCCCCGAAGACCAGCAGCGCGGTCCAGACGTTGAAGCGCAGCCCCAGGATGAGAGGGGCGGGGTCCATGCGCAGCCACTCGATCCAGGCGCGGCCGGCGGTGTAGGCCGCGGCGTACAGGGCGAACGCCCGGCCACGGTCCAGCCGGAAGCGCCGCTCAGCCCAGAGGACGAGCCCGGCCACACCCAGGTTCCACAGCGACTCGTAAAGGAAGGCCGGGTGGTAGGTGGCCGTGGATTCCATGCCTGGCGGTCGGTGAGCAGGGTCGATCTCGAGCGCCCAAGGCAGGGTGGTCGGTCTGCCGTACAACTCCTGGTTGAACCAATTGCCCCAGCGGGCGATCGTCTGCCCAAGTGCGATCCCGGGCGCGACGGCGTCGGCGAAGTCGCGCAGCGGAATGCCGCGCCGGCGGCAGGCCAGCCACGCGCCCAGCGCGCCGCCGGCGACGGCGCCCCAGATGCTGATCCCGCCCTCCCAGATCGCGAAGGCGCGCAGGGGGTCCTTGCCGGGGCCGAAGTACTGCTGCCAGTCGGTGGCCACATGGTAGATCCGCGCACCGATCAGGCCGAACGGCACGGCCCATGTGGCGATGTCCCCAACCACGCCACGCTCGCCGCCGCGGGCCGTCCAGCGGCGTTGGGTGACCCAGATGCCGACGGCGACGGCGAGCACCATGAGCAGGGAGTAGGCGCGGATGGGCAGCGGGCCGAGGTACCAGACGGCCTGGGACGGACTGGGGATGGCTGTCACGCCGTCGAGTCTTGCTCCGGTGCGGCTGCGCGCACATCGAGCGGGACACCGATCGCCGGGTCAGTCGACTGGTTGATGCCGGACCGTCGGGTGGCTGATTATCGTCGGTGCTGTGGAGTCATGGGAGCGGTCCCGGCGCCGATGGCAGCACGCCTTCTTCGCCTCGTGGCTGGTGCTGACCTCGGCCGGGCCGCTGATGGAGGTGGGTCAGGTCCTGCCGGTGGCGCTCGTGGCCGGGCTGGCCGCCTGGTATGCGGTGTGGTTCGTGCTGCACACACCTCCCGCGGGTGAAGTGCCCCTGCCGTACGTGGTCGGCGGCGGGTTGCTCTGGCTGGGGCTGTTCGCGACCGACTCGTCCTTCCTGGTGGTCTGCCTGAGCGTGCTCGTCCCGTACTGCATGGACGCCGTGCGCGTCGGACTGGTCGCGGTGCTGTCGTGTGCCGGGGGCTGGTTGTGGCACAGCTACCACGAAGGCGGGTCGATCACCTGGACCGAGATCGCCATCACCGCGCTGATCGCGATCAGCGCGGCCACCTCGGTCGGGTACTTCTATTCGGTGGCCCGGCAGAGCGCCGAGCGCAAGGAGCTGATCGACCAGTTGCAGGCCGCCCAGGAGGCGCGGGCGGCTGCCGAACGGCAGGCGGGCGTGGCCGCCGAGCGGCAGCGGCTGGCTCGCGACATCCACGACAGCCTGACCCAGGGGTTCGCCAGCGTGGTGATGCTGCTGGAGGCGGCGCAGGAGCGGTTGCCGGACGACCGGCACCTGACCCAGGCGTTGCGGGCGGCCAGGGAGAACCTCGCGGAAAGCCGCCGCGTGGTGCGGGCGCTGCGGCCCGGCGAGCTCGACGACGGCGGCCTGCCGGAGGCGCTGCGGCGGCTGTCGGGTCGGCTGTCCGACGAGACCGGCATCGACGCGCACACCGTGATCACGGGGGCGCTGCGGCCCCTGGACGCGCACATCCAGGTGGAGCTGCTGCGGGTGGCGCAGGAGGCGGTCGCCAACGCTCGCCGCCACGCCCATGCCGAGCAGGTCACCCTGACCCTGTCGTACATGGAGGACCTGGTCGTGCTGGATGTCCACGACGACGGCGACGGCTTCGATCCCGAGCGGGCCGCCGCCGGCCACGGCCTGCTGATCATGCTTGAACGGATGGAGCAGCTCGGCGGCACGCTCCTCGTGGAAAGCGCGTCCGGGGAGGGCACCACGATCGTGGCCAGCCTCCCGGCGGTGGCGCGATGACCGCGCGGGGCTTGATCCGGGTCCTGATCGCCGACGACCACCCGGTGGTCCGTGACGGCATCCGGGCGATGCTCGGCACCCAGGACGATCTGGAGGTGGTCGGCGAGGCGGTCTCAGGCTCGGACGCGGTACGGCTGGCGCGTGACCTGCGGCCGGATGTCACGCTGATGGACCTGCAGATGCCCGAGCTCGACGGCGCGACAGCGATCAGCCGGATCCGCGAGCACGACCCCGGCGCCAGGGTGATCGTCCTGACCACCTATGACACCGACAGCGACATCTCCCGTGCCATCGACGCCGGAGCGATCGGCTACCTGCTCAAGGACACCCACCGTGAGCAGTTGTTCGACGCCATCAGGGCGGCGGCCCGAGGGGAGAGCGCCCTGTCGCCGGCGATCGCGACCCGGGTGTTGTCGTGGGCGCGCGCCGACGCGCCCGGCGCCCTCAGCGGCCGGGAGATCGAGGTCCTGGGCTCGGTCGCCCAGGGGATGAGCAACAAGGCCATTGCCGCCCACCTGTGCATCAGCGAGGCCACGGTCAAGACCCACCTGCTGCACATCTTCGCCAAGCTCGACGTCGACGACCGCACCGCCGCCGTGACCGTGGCGGCCACGCGGGGGATCATCCGCCTTGGCGGCTAGGAGAGGACTTTCGTGCTCGCTGAGTCGTGCGTTGCCATGAGCTGAGCGGCCAGCGCTCGCGCAAAGCCCGGTCCCTTCGTGTCGGAGCCGGCCGTCGGCCACCAGCCGCCGCAGCCGCTCCTGATGGCCGGACTCCGCAGCCGGTTCCCGACCGCAGCCAGTTGAGCCCGCAAGTCGCTGGCCTGCTGCAGTGCGGCCATATCGGCCTCAGTTACGCAAGCCCCACATCGGGCGGCAACGGGACCCGCCGGCCGTTCGCGGAGCGTTCGAGAACCGGGCCGCCCTCGTAAGTGGCCGCCTCAGGCATCTGTGGGGTCATCTTGACGAACGCGAGCCCATGTACCGCCTCATAACCCGGTCTGAGCTGGCGTTTCTCGCCATCGGATCACCTGTCAAACGGCGCGTACGCCCGTACGGGGAGCCTGTCGAACAGGCTGACAACACCGATCTTCTAGCGGACACGTGAGCGAACCGAAACGTTGGATGCCGCCGCACAGGAATCGCCCCAGCCCCTGAACCAGGAGTAACGATGAAGCTGCCCTCATGCGCCGCTGCCCTCATGGCGGCTGTCCTGTTCGCTTCGCTGACTGGAGCGTCCGAGGCGTCGGCGGCACAGATGGCTGACGCTGAGGCCCTTCCGAGCCTGAATATGGAAGCCGCTGTCAAGGCGGCCCAGATCGACCCTCGGCGGCCCGACGGCACGCTGACCCCGGGCGCCAAGGCCAGCGTGCTCCTCGTTGAGCAGGCGCTGCGTGACCGACGCTTTCTCGACGCAAAGTGGGTGGACGGCTACTTCGGCACCACAACGGTCGCCGCCTATGCGAATTACCAGAAGTCACTCGGCCTCACTGGTCTCGACGCCAACGGCCTGCCAGGCAAGACGTCGCTCACCAGGCTCGGTGCCGGCCGCTTCAAGGTCACCGACATCATCGACCCGGGCACCCGGGTGTCCACCGGCGGTTTCGTCATCAACGCCCGCACGCGAAGCATGCTGGCGGAGGCCAAGCGGCTGCTCGGCCGCGACCTCAAGCTGGATCAGGGTTCGTACAACCCCGGCGGCGACCCCACGTCCGCGGGCACCCACGACGGCGGCGGCGTCGTCGACATCTCGGTAAAGGGGATGAATTCCGCCACCCGCACCGCGGTCGTCCGCGCGTTGCGCCTTGTCGGCTTCGCTGCGTGGCTGCGTAGCCCCCAGCAAGACGACTGGCCGTGGCACATCCACGCCGCTGCCATCAGCGACACAAGCCTCTCCGGCCAGGCCCAGCAGCAGATCGGTGACTACTACCTCGGCCTGAACGGACTCGCCGGCCGTGGCCCGGACGACGGCCCGAAGGTGACCATCCGCACCTGGGAGGAGTCCCAGCGCCGCTGACTCATCCATCCGAAACCCAGGCACCGCAAACAGAAGGAGAACAGCATGAGAACGCTCACCAGGATCCTCACCACGGCGACCGCCGCGATGGCGCTCGGCGGGACGGTCCTCGCCACCGCACCGTCCGCCTCGGCCGCGAACCGCGACGGCGTCTGCGATACCGGCGAGTTCTGCTACTACTTCAACAGCAACAACCAAGGATCGGTCTCCGACTTCACCGGATCGATCGACGACTACGCCACCACGCAGCCCACCTGCTACGACTTCAAGGGACCCGGCGACGGCAAGGGCAAATGCATCAAGAACGCCGCCGCCTCCGCCTGGAACCGCAGCAGCAAAACC
>NZ_JBFAMX010000081.1:0-9811 GCF_040659615.1 Nonomuraea sp. NPDC049784 | reverse complement strand
AACAGCGGCCACGTCGGCACCTACCAGGACTTCGCCCCAGGCGCCAAAGGCAACCTGAACCCCACCCTCAAGAACCAGAACGCCTCGCACCAGTTCCTGAGTTTCGCACCGCCGACGCCGACCGGGTGCAAGACCGACGGCACGGACACCAAGCTGCCCACGACGATCCTGGTGTACCGGAAGTCCCTCGATCGCGTGGAGCGGGTGGAGTTCAAGACCTACGTCAAGAACGTCCTGCCCAACGAGTGGGTGTCAAGCTGGCCGAGCGAGTCCCTCAAGGCCGGGGCGATGGCCGTGAAGAACTTCGGCTGGTACTGGGCGCTGCACTCCAACCGCAAGACGGCGAGCGGCCAGTGCTTCGACGTCTACGACCACACGTCGAGTCAGGTGTACAAGCCCGGCTCCGCGAAGGCGGTGACGAGCGCCGCGGTGGACGCGACTTGGGGCACCCGGCTGACTCGCAACGCGAAGATCTTCCGAGCCCAATACTGCGCTACCACGACGGCGTGCGGAAATTGGGTCGACGGCGACTGGATGTCGCAGAACGGCTCTCGCGATAAGGCCAGAGCGGGCTGGAGCTACTCCAGGATCCTCCAGCACTACTACACGGGGATCGTTCTCAGCTCCTGAGCCCCCTGGCACCGTCCGACTCCGGTTCCCCGCCGTGTCACGCACGGCGGGGAACTAGAGTCCGTCGACGATGATCTGGAAGTTGATCGGCCGGCTTCCGGGGAACACGACCGCTCCCGAAGCGTCCACCATCTTGAATCGCACGTAGCACAAGCCCGGCTTCCTGGGCGTGGTGATGACGGTCCGGACGTCGACTGTCTCGCCAGGTTGCGTGTCCTTGATCGGCACGTCGGGGATGGTCTGGCATTGATCAGCTTGCTGCGTGAGGTCGAGGCGACGCAGCGAATATCCCTTCCACGGCACAGCCCCGGCGTTCTTGAGCCGCCATACCTTGGTCATGGTCTTGCCGGGACGGACGCGCGTGCAGTCGGCGAGCGTGACATCCTCGATGAACACGGCCGCATCACCCTTGTGCAACGGCGGGGCCCAAGGCGGGTTGGTCGAACGCACTGGGCAATCGGCTGGGGACAGCGCGGCAATCGATGGGCTGCCGGTCGGGTTCAGGCTGTGTCCCTCGGGGCTGGAGCCGCGATTGACGGCGGCCACGACGATGACCGCTGCCCCCATGATGACAGCCGCTGTTGCGAACGCGGCCGGGCGGGTCAGCCGTAATCGCCCTCTGCTCCCCGGCGCAGGAAGCAGAGGCTGGACGTCGCCCGCGAAGGACGGTGGCGGCGGCGTAGGCACGGATGCCGAGGTCTCGCCGGCCGACCGGGGCGCTTGCGACCCGCCGGCGAGGTGCACGGTACGAAGCTCCGCGGCGCCTGTGGCGGAGGCTGCGAGTCCACCAGACGGACGGTCCACCGAGGTGTCCACGCGCATTGAGGGATTCCCGGTGCTCGCCGATCTGACCGCCCTGTTCGCTCTCTCCCAGAGTTCGCGGTACGCGGCCGGGTCCGCGTTGCACGCCTTGACGAACTCGACGGTGGTCTCCCAACTCGGGAGCCGGTTACCCTTCGTGGCTTCATGCAACGTCGTGTGAGAAATTGCACCCGACCGGCCGGACATCTCCCGGAAAGGTGGATTACCGACCGCGTTGCGCAGTTCCCGCAGGGTAGTCGCGAAACCCTCGATTATCTCCGCCCGTGCACGCCTGTCGTCCACCGTGCGAAGGTAACAGCACCCACGGTCTTCACTCAACTCGAACCGAAATCTGCGCGAAGCCAGGCGAGATGAACGTGCAAAAAGCCATACGGCTCATCCCCGCTGCGGCTGGAAGCGGCCGCGCACCATGCCGAAAGGGCCCTTATCCTGGTCGAACGCAACGAAGGAGACCTGAGAAGCCACCCGGACCTCTGCCCCCACCCGATAATGATGGACATAGACGATTACGCCTAGGAGTCGGGGCGCTACAACAACCCGGACACCACATTGACCGGAACGCCTTTAGCCGAGCCGGTCTCGGCAGCGTGTGTTCAGGTCGATGATTCGCCCGGGGTCCTGACCGGGACCGGGACAGTATGCAGCGGAGCGGCTCGGGCCAGGCGGCGAACGGCATGGGTCGAGCGCCTGATCAAACCCTCCTGTGGGCTGCGAGGACAACAGCTCGTAAATCTAATGCGAATAGGAACGGTCAAGGAGCGCCACCCGCCCCATGGTTGCTTTGGATGCTCGTCGGCACCTGATACGGCATACCACCGGGCGGCATCCTTGGACATTCTGGATACCGACATTTGCCGACAGAATGATAGATTCAGGGCCCGACATAATTTCTGTCGGCTTTTAATCTGTAGGTTCCGGGTTCGAGCCCCGGGCGCCCTACCATCAATGATCTGGGCGGACTTCCCGATCTTCATGATCAGAAAGCCCGGTCGGTTGCATTTCCAGTTGCAGTTGTCCCCAGAGCGCCCGGCCTATGCGGGCTGCTGCTTCGATTGAGAGTGTCGCCGTGATGTGGGTGTAGCGCTTCGTCGTGGTCAGTTGTGAGTGGCCGAGGATTTCCTGAACCACGCTGATGTCCATGCCTTGTTCGATGAGGAGCGTCGCGGCGGTGTGGCGGGCGTCGTGGACGCAGGCATCTTTTTCGACTTCGGCCAGGCGAAGGAGGTCATAGTCCTGCCACCGCTCCCCCGCCGATTCTCGTTCGATGTGCTGGGCCTGTAGGTGGAGCTTGAGGAGTGGGACCAGCGGGGGCGGGATCATGACGGTTCGCTTGCTCTTGCCCTTGGGCTTGACGAAGGCTCAGCCGCCCACCCGTTCAGGGCAGGAAGGCGCGTGCTTGGTGCAGTCGGCCGCGCAGAACTTCTGCCCTTCCTTGTTGCACACGTGCTTCCGGCCGGACGTGCGCTTGGCCTTGGGACAGTCCTTCGGACACGGACCTTCTGCAGCTGGCCGCGGGCTGGGACAGACCCGTGATCGCGCACCGGCTGCCGCTCAACCAGGCCGCCAGGGCCCACCGGCTGCTGGCGGCCGGGCGGCTACCCCGGCAAGATCCTGCTGGCCGTCTCGCCGGCCTCGCGTTCGGCCTCCTGGAGCCGCCGCCACTTCGCCATCGACCGGTTGATCTCCTCGCGTATGAACGCGAAGAACCGACGGGTCTCGTCCAGCCGCCGCCCGGCAGGGGAGTCGAGACCCAACAGCGCGGTGCCCTCGTCGGCGCCGACCTGCACCCGGACCAGCATCGGGTCGGACTGGCTGACGAAGTGGCTCCAGGTGTGCTCGTGGATCCGGCAGAAGTCGTGCCGGGTACCGGGTTCGCGGCCGCGTTCGACCAGCCGCACCTGCACCAGGTATTTGACCGCCCCCGAGATCGCCGACGCGCCGACCCCCAGTCGCTCGGCGAGCTCGGCGGCCGACAGCTTGCCGGAGTCGGTGACCAGCAGCGCGGCGAACACGCGCGAGGCCATCCGGGGCATGCCGTATTCGACCATGATCTGCGCGAACCGTTCCTGGAAGACGGCGATCGCGCCCTCGTCCGCTCGCGTCACCGAAGCTCCCTCCCTCGTCGCGGCCTCAACAGTTTAAAACTATTCATGGACTTCACAAAATTCGTGAAACGCGAGTAACGTCGCTGTCGTGAAGGACACTGAACTCGTCGGAGTCCAGAAGACCCTCAGCCCCGTCCTCAGGGCCAAAGCACTGGACAACCGACTGCCGGACCCGATCCTCGGCGACGAATACGCCGAGCAGGCAATGCGCCGCCTCGACCCCGACTACGACAACCGCAGATTCGGCACCAGCCAGATGGGCCTCGCCGCCGTGGTGCGCGCCAAGGCCCACGACGACTGGGCCCGAAGCTTCCTCGCCGACCACCCCGACGCGGTGGTGCTGCACCTGGGCTGCGGCCTCGACGCCCGGGCGTACCGGATCGACCCGCCCGCCACCGTCGACTGGTACGACCTGGACTACCCGTCCGTCATCGAACTGCGGCAACAATTCCTGCCGCCGCGCGAGCACTACACCCTGATCGACTCCAGCGTTACCGACCTGACCTGGCTGGAACGCATCCCCCGCGGCCGACCGGTGCTGATGATCGCCGAGGGACTGGTGCCCTACCTGACCGAGACCGACGTCCGGGCGCTGCTGACCAGCGTCGTCGACGCCTTCCCCACCGGCCAAATACAGTTCGACACGGTGCCGGTCTGGGCGTGGCGAACCTCGAAATGGGACCCCTCGCTGCGCAAATACGACGCCCAGTTCCACTGCGGCTTCAACGACCCGGCCGCGTTGGCCAATTGGCACCCGCGGCTGGAATACGTCGACGAGGCGCCGATGAACGACTCACCGGTGCTGATGGCCAAGGCACCCGCGAACATACGCCGCATGTACCGCCTCATGAACCTGCTGCCGGGCATGAAACGGTCCACCCGCATCGTGCGGTTCCGGTTCTAACGCGCCGACGCCCGCACTGCGGCCGCTCGTCGCGTTATCGACCAGCGTCATTCCCTGCCCCCGAAACGCGCCGCGTGCAAACAACGCATCACGAGACGCTGATCGGCATATTCGTCCATCACCGTACGAAGATGCCGCTCGCCGAAGATCAGCAGCCTGTCGGTGCACTCCGTGCGTGCGGTCCGTGCCGGGACAAACCCGCAGCTCACAACTGTGAACGGAGTATTGACACCCTTCACCACTCGTGGCGGTGAGCGGCCGGCCCGGCAGCGCACTGCGCGGCCCGGTTCCGCCTCGGCCGCCTGTGGAGACCCTCACCGCTCCGAAGGTGACCGCGGGCCGGTGACGGCGTGGCCGTAGAGCAGCGACGTCCAGGCGTTGGTGAGGACGTCGATGAGGACCTTCTCGTCGTCGAAGGGCGGCACCCCGGCCGCAGCGAGGTAATAGAGCCGTTCCCCCAGCCAGGTCAGCGAGGCGGCCACGGCGCGCACGTCCACGTCGCCGAGCCGCCGGAGCGCGTCGGGGTCGGATCGGATGCGGGCCGCGGCGGCCTCGGTGAACAGGTCCATCTGTTCGAGCCACAGCGCTCGCAGGCCCTCGTCGGAGCCCCAGCTCTCCACGATCGCCATGAGGACTCCCGCGTTGGCACGCCACAGCCGGGCGCCGTCGCTCACACCGGCCCGGAGCGCGGCGGCCGGGTCGTGCTGCCCGTCGATCCAGGGTTCCGCCGCCTGCTGCCCCTGCGCCACGGCCTCGCGCACCAGCTCGCCGAGCACGGCTTGCTTGCTCGGGAAGTAGAAGTAGAAGCTGGCCCGGGAGACCTCGGCGGCCACCAGGATGTCGGCCACGCTCAGGGCGTCGAAGCGGCACTCCCGCAGCAGCTCGCGCGTCGCCGACAGGATGCGCTCCCGCAGCTCGGCGGAGGCCGGCGCCGCGCCGGATCGGCGAGCGGAGCGCGCAGTGCGCTTAGCAGACATGCGCCCCAGCATATGACCGACTGTACGGACAACATGTATAGACGATATGTCCATACAGTGTGTATGGTCTTCGATTATGACGCAGATAGCGATCCACCTGGTCGTCACCGACCCGGACCAGGCCGCCACCTGGTACGCCGAGGCTCTGGGCGCGCAGGAGACGAACCGCATCACGCTTCCCGGCGGCCGCACGCTGACCGTCGACCTCCTGCTCGGCGACACCCTCCTGGCGGTGGCCGGGGAGATGCCCGCGCTGGGCATGCGTTCACCGGCCGCCCTCGGCGGCACCTCCGCCGCCCTTCACGTACCGGTCCCTGACGTCGAAGCGGCCTGGGCGCGGGCGCTGGAGGCTGGAGCCACGGTCTTCGAGCCGGTGCACGACGCTTTCTGGGGCGAGCGCACCGGCCAGTTGCTCGACCCGTTCGGGCACCGCTGGGCGCTGGACCAGCACATCCGCGACGTGCCGCACGACGAGATCGTCTCCCGGGCCGCGGAACTGTTCAGCGGGTCGGCGACGGCATGAGGTACCGCACACTGGGCGCGAGCGGCCTGCGGGTCTCCGAGCTGATCCTGGGCGCCATGACCTTCGGCGAGCAGGGCGGGGTCGGCGCGCCGCTGCCGGAGTGCCGGCAGATGCTCGACCTGTACGCCGAGGCCGGCGGCAACATGATCGACACCGCCGTCAACTACCGTGACGGGGCCAGCGAACAGATACTCGGCGAGCTGCTGGAGGGCCGGCGCGAGTCGTTCGTGCTCGGCACGAAGTACACCGTGTCGCGTGACCGCGCCGACCCCAACGCCGCGGGGAACCACCGCAAGAACCTGCGGGCGTCGCTGGAGACCAGCCTGCGCCGGCTGCGCACTGACTACGTGGACGTGTACTGGGTGCACATGTGGGACCGTGACACGCCGATAGAGGAGACCATGCGCGCGCTGGACGACGCGGTCCGGGCCGGCACGGTGTTGTACGCGGGGATCTCCGACGCCCCCGCCTGGGTCGTGTCCCGCGCCAACACGCTGGCGGAGTGGCACGGCTGGAGCCCGTTCATCGGCCTCCAGGTGCCCTACAGCCTGCTCCAGCGCGACGTCGAACGCGAGCTGCTGCCCATGGCCGAGTCGCTCGGGGTGGGCGTCACCGCCTGGAGCCCGCTGGCCGGCGGGGTGCTGTCCGGCAAGTACACCCGCCCCGGCGGGCCCGCGACCGACGGCCGGCTGACCGCCGAATCGCTCTCACCCAGGGACCACGCCGTCGCCCGGGTCGTGCAGGACGTCGCCGACGACCTCGGCGCCACGCCCTCGCAGGTGGCGATCGCATGGACGACGAGCCGCTCGAGCGCGGTCCACCCCATCGTCGGGGCGCGCCGCGCCGACCAGCTCCGCGACAACCTCGCCGCGGTCGACCTCACCCTGCCGCCCGAGAGCATCGCCCGCCTGGAAAAGGCCACCGGCTTCGCGCTCGGATTCCCGGGCGACTTCATCGCCCAGACCTCCCCGTGGGTCTTCGGCTCGGCGCTCGTCGACCCGCGTTAACGACCGCGCTCCGGTTCTGGAGCCTGGGCGGTGCCAGAACTCGCGTCAAATCACCTGACCTGCGGCTTCGTTTCGGCGTTGGACGGCGCGGTGATATTGACTGATCAGACCGCTGACGACCGGTCGTCGCTGTATTCGAGCTGTCAGAGCCCCGGGCACCCTACACCCCTTCCGACCTGGGCTTTCTCGGTTCTTCTGTGACTTCGGACGAGAAGTTCATCTCGTAGGCCTCTGCCCACCGAAGGCGGTGGATCAGCGACAACACTCCGCAATGGTCGCAGCCGCCACCCTGATCATGCAGCAAAACCCCAGCTCACAGCACGAAACCGGGTTTCCGAGCGGAGCACCATCTCGCGCTGCGAACCGGGGGGTGTGTCTCAGGTCACCAGGCCCCTGCGGTAGGCGTAGACCACCGCCTGCACGCGGTCACGCAGGTCGAGCTTGGTGAGGATGCGCGACACGTACGTCTTGACGGTTTCCTGGCTGATCACCAATGTCGCGGCGATCTCGCTGTTGGACTGGCCGTCGGCGATGAGGCGTAGTACCTCCAGTTCGCGTGGAGTCAGCGCGACGTCGTCCGGCGTGCCCTCGGTGGGACGGATGCGCGACGCGTACCTGCCGACGAGCTGCCGCGTCACCTCGGGTGCCAGCAGCGCGGCACCTGTCGCGACGGTGCGGATGCCGTGCAGCAGCTGTGCCGGTGGGGCGTCCTTGAGCAGGAATCCGCTCGCGCCGGCGCGCAACGCCTCGTACACGTACTCGTCGAGGTTGAACGTCGTCACCACGAGCACCTTGACGGGATTCTCAACACCGGCGCCGGCCAGCAGGCGGGTCGCCTTGATGCCGTCGAGCACCGGCATGCGTACGTCCATCACCACGATGTCCGGGTTCAGCCGGCCGGCGAGGTCGACCGCGGCGCGGCCGTCCCCGCATTCGCCCACCACCTCGAGGTCGGGCTGCGCATCGATGATCGTCGCGAACCCGGTGCGGATCAGCGCCTGGTCGTCGCAGATCAGGACCCGGACCGGCGCGTTCACGACGGGCTCCCGGCGGGGATGCGTGCCCGTACGACGAAGCCGCCGCCCGGCTGCCGGTCGGCGCTGAACTCGCCGCCCAGGGCGTCGACCCGCTCGCGGAGCCCGGCCAGGCCCCGCCCGCTCCCGCCGGGAGAGGCGGCCCTGGAGCCGGGGCCGTCGGTGCCGACCTCCACGATGATCTCCTTCTCGCCGTAGCGCACCCGGACCGCGGTGGGGCTGCCGTGGGCGTATTTGAGGGCGTTCGTCAGGGCCTCCTGGACGACCCTATAGGTCACGAACTCGGCGCTGCCCGCCGATTCCGCCGCACTGCCCTCCTCGGTGAACTCCACCGGCTGCCCGGCCCGGCGCGTCTGCTCCACGAGCGTGTCCAGGTCGCCGGCGGACGGCATGCTGACGTCGGTGTCGTGGTCGGGGTTGAGCAGGTCGAGCATGTGCCGCAGGTCGGTGATGGCCCGCCGGCCGGTGTCGGTGACGGCGCTCAGGGTCGCGTCGAGGCGATCAGGTACGGCGGTCAGGTAGCGTGCCGCCTCGGCCTGCACGACCATCGCCGTCACGTGGTGGGTCACGACGTCGTGGAGTTCGCGGGCGATGCGGGTGCGTTCGGCGGTGCGGGTGGCCTCGGCGAGGTGGCGGCGGCGTTCGACCTCGGCGGCGCGGGTGGAGCGCAGCCAGGCTCCGATGCCCCACGCGAGGGCCAGGGCCAGGTAGAACACCACGTAACCCTCTACCCGCTCGGGCGCGCCGAGCCGGCCGAGCGCGAGCGCCAGCGGCACGTACGCCATGGAGAGGAGGACCACGGTGACGCGCCGGTGGCGCTCCAGATGGGCGCCCGCGCTGATGAGCGCGATGGGCATCGCGTTGCTCGCCAACACGTGGTAGCCGCGGACCTGGTCGAGGACGAAGCCGAGCGACACCAGAGCCAGGCACACGGCCGGCCACCGCCGGCGCACCGCGAGCGGAAGGCACTCCAGGGCGATCACCACGAACGCCGCCGCGTCGAAGGGCCGGGCCGGCAGGTCGCCGACCTGCGTCCCCTTGCCGTGGAGCGCCGGCAGGAGCGATGCGACGGCCAGCAGCAGCCCGAACGGTAAATCCCGGACCACGACGCCGCACCGCCGCCACAGGTCCGTGACCCGCCGTAGATCGGTCATTGGGCGAGCGTAGCGGTCGCGCCGCGCCGGCGAGGGACCACGTTGCCGCGCCGGCGGGCCAGCCACATGAACACGACCGTCAGCAGCAGGCCGAACACCACCGCGTACGGGCTCGCCTCCGGCCCGAACTCGCCGCCCGTGAGCAGGGCGGGCCCCGATGTCACGCTGTGCAGGAGCCCCTGCGTCGCGCCGTTGCCTGAGACCTCGGTGCCGAAGATGCCGCCCTCCGCGAAGTTCCAGCCGAAGTGCAGGCCGATCGGCACCCACAGGGTGCGGGTGGCGGCGTAGGCGGCGGCGAGCATGGCGCCGGCCTCGATCGCGATGGCGATCGCGCCCCACAGGCTGGCGTGCTGGTTGAACAGATGCGACAGGCCGAACAGCAGGCCGGTCAGAGCCAGCGCTATCCACGTGCCGGTACGTTCCTCGACGATCCGGAACAGGATTCCACGAAACAGCAGCTCCTCCGTCACCGCGGCGGCGGCCATGAAGCCGAACAGCCCGACCGCGCCCGCCACCGAGCCCATACCGTCGATCCGGTAGCCGCCGATGAAGGCGATGTTCAGGATGACGGCCGCGAACCCCGCGACACCGATCAGCGCTCCTCGTGCGACGGCGCGGGCGGCGCCTTGCGCCGCCACCTCCACCGGCGCGCGGC